>NZ_JBSHMJ010000007.1:0-64843 GCF_053645265.1 Dietzia sp. NPDC055343
TCGGCCCGGGGCGAGCGGTACTCGTCCTCGCCGTCCTGCCGGTTGATCACCTGGGAGGAGATCACGACGGGCGCGGGCTCGTCGGGCAGTTCGATCTCATAGGTCATCACGGCGAGGTGCTTCTCGACCATCGACACCATGCGGCTGGTGCGGATGATCACCTTCTTGCCGGCGGGCGTGCGCCACACGAGCTCGCGGCGCATGATGCCGTCGCGGAAGTCGATGCTGCGTTCGTAGTGTTCGAGGTCGGACACGCCCACCCGCAGCGGTTCGTCGTCGACGTAGATGCGGATGGTCTTGGTGTCGGGGACCTGGACCATGGTCTGGCCCTCGCGGGCGAGACCGTAGGCGTCCTCGGCGTGCTGGATGTGCCACGTCTCGTGGAAGCCGTTGACGAAGGTGCCGTGCTGGGCGGAATCGCGCCCCTCGTCGGGGTTGCCGCGCATGCCCAGGTACCCGTTGGCCACGGCGAACTGCGTCTCGGAGACCCCCAGCGGGGACGCCTTGGGGTTGGTCTCGACCCAGCGCCACGGGTCCGCGGGGTGGCTGGTCCGGTTGATCTCCGGCACCTCGAGGTGACTGCGCAGGTTCACGCCGTAGGTGGTACGGATGTTGCCGGGGACCGACTGCCCGACGGTGTCGTGGACAGGTCCGCGGGCGATATGGGAGCGGGTCACGCGCGCGCCTCCGTGGGATCGGGGATGAGTTCGACGAGGTCGACGACGACGACGTCGGCACCGGCGTCCAGCAGGACCTGTTTCCCGGCCCCGCGGTCCACGCCGACCACACGGGCGAACCCGCCGGCGGCGCCGGCCTGCACACCGGAGACGGCGTCCTCGACCACGACACAGCGGTCGGCCGGTACGCCGAGGAGCTCCGCGCCCCGCAGGTACGTGTCGGGCTGGGGCTTGCCGGGGATGCCCTCGGCTGCGGCGACCTCGCCGTCGACGATGACCTCGAAGCGATCCCGCAGGCCCGCGGCGGTCAGGACGGCCACCGCGTTCTTGGAACTGGACACGACGCACTTGGCGATCCCGGCCGCATCCAGCGCGTCGAGGTAGGCCACGGACCCCGGGTAGGCCTCGATGCCCTCGTCCAGCAGCTGGCGGAAGACCGCGTTCTTGCGCTCACCGAGACCGGTGACGGTGTCGGTGAGCGCGAGGTCGGCGGCGGCGTTGTCGTCGTCGTCCTTCTTCTCCTCGCCCATCGGCAGGGTGAGGTCCCGCGCGGCGAGCATCGACACGATGCCCTCGGCGCGCGGCTTGCCGTCGATGTATCGGAAGTAGTCCTCGTCCGAGTAGGGCTCGAGGCCGCGCTCGGCGAAGTAGCCGGTGAACATGCGATTCCAGGCCTGCATGTGCTTTTCGGCGGTCGGGGTGATCACGCCGTCGAGGTCGAGGAGCACTGCCTCGATACCGTCGTGGTCCATCTCGCTGTCCTGCTTCCGGGATCGGGGTCGGATTCGGGTGCGGTTCAGGTTCGGCTCGCCGGTCAGCCGGTGCCGCACCAAGGGTAGCCACACCCACCCGGTTTCACCGATAACCCGGCAACGCCGATCCCCCCCTGATCGGGCGCGACGGCCGCCCCCTGCCGAGGCCCGGGCCGGGTGGACCGTGGTCGCGGGGCGCCTCGTAACCCGGGGCGGGTCACCCGCCAACCGGGACTCCGGTGGCACTATGTGAGCAACCCTGAATTAAAGGAGAGAGATGCGACTCCGCACCCGCACCCCCCGACGCGTTGCGATCGCCGGCCTCGCCTTGGTCACGGCGGCCGGCCTCGCGGCCTGTTCGTCCGACTCGGAAAGCAACGAGGACGCCGCCGGCGCCGACACCCCGTCGTCGGAGTCGACAGACCAGGGTTCCGCGCCCCAGACCCCGGTCGAGGGGCGCGTGCTGACGGAGGGCGAGGCGCCGGGCGGCGGTGTCGTGCAGGTGATCGACAAGCCCATGCTGCAGGAGTCGGTCGACAAGCTGGTCGCCGACCAGGGCCGGCAGCTCATGGAGGATCCGGCCTGCGACAAGGTCTCGCGACTGGAGACCGTCTCCAACCACGCCACCGGCGACGGTGTCACCACGATGGTGCGCTACAAGCAGTCGGAGGCGGACGAGACGGAGCACCGCTTCGGCATCGGCATGGTGGGCTGGCGGCTCGACGAGTTCCTCGACCGCTCGCTGTACGAGGCCTGCCACACCTCGCGGAGCGTGGCCAACCCGAACGTGGAGCTCGTCATGACGGTGCAGGACGCGCCGGTCATCGAGGGCACCGAGGGCTTCCGCGTGATCAGCGACTTCATCACCACCCAGCCGGACGGCACGCAGCAGATCAGCCGGGCCATCGCGTTGCACGGTTTCGCCCGCGACACCACCGTGAGCGTCGAGTACGCGGCCCGCGGCAACGACCCGGCGGCCGACCCGGTGCTGCCGACCGCCGCGGGCGCGCTCGACGCGATCTACACGGCGCAGATGGAGAAGATCGCCAACGCCGAGTAGGCACGGGCCGGACCGCCGCCGGCCCCACCCGACCATCGACGCACCCGCCCGTCGACCCACCCGCCCGTCGACCCACCCGCCCGTCGACCCACCCGCCCAACGCGAAGAGCGTTCCGAACGCATTCCCCGAGTAGGGAGTGCACGGAACGCTCTTCTCGTTGAACGGGGTGGCGGGAGGGGCCCCGTCAGAGGTTGATCATGTGGCCGGCGATGCCGTGCACGGCTTCCTTCATGGCCTCGGACAGCGTCGGGTGCGTGTGCACATTGCGTCCGATGTCCTCCGCGGTGAGGTCCCACATCTGCGCCAGGGTCAGCTCGGGCAGTAGCTCCGAGACGTCCGGGCCGATGAGGTGGGCACCCAGCAGCTCGCCGTGCGTGGAGTCGGCGACGACCTTGACGAAGCCGACCGCGTGGCCGAGCCCGTGGGCCTTGCCGTTCGCGGAGAACGGGAACTTGGCGACCTTCACGTCGTAGCCCTCGTCCTTGGCCTGCGCCTCGGTCAGCCCGAACGAGGCGACCTGCGGCTGGCAGAAGGTGGCGCGCGGCATCATCCGGTAGTCGCCGAGGGTCTGGGTGTCAGCACCGGCCATGGTCTCGGCCGCCACGACGCCCTGCGCCTCCGCGACGTGCGCGAGCTGCAGCTTCGCGGTGACGTCGCCGATCGCGTAGATGCCGTCCACGTTGGTGCGCATGTGGTCGTCGATGTCGATCGCGCCGCGGTCGGTGAGCTCGACCCCGGCGTTCTCGAGCCCGAAGCCCTCGACGCGGGGCGCGAAGCCGATGGCCATGAGGACCTTGTCGACGGTCAGGGTCTGGGTGTCCCCGCCGTCGTTCTTCTCGATCTGAACCTCGACCGAGTCGCCGTTGTCGGTGACCTTGGTGGTCTTGTGGCCGGTCAGGAGCTTCACGCCGAGCTTCTTGTAGTGCTTGACCATTTCCTTGGAGACGTCCTCGTCCTCGTTCGGCAGGACGCGGTCCATGAACTCGACGATCGTGACATCCACGTCGTAGTTGGCCATGACGTAGGCGAACTCCATGCCGATCGCCCCGGCGCCGACGATCACGATCGACTTGGGCAGCTCGCGGCTGAGGATCTGCTCCTCGTAGCTGACGACGTTCTCGCTGAGCTCGATCCCGGGCAGCGTCTTGACGACCGAACCGGAGGCGATGATGCAGTTGTCGAACGTGTACTTCGTGCCGTCGACCTCGACCGTCTTGGCGTCGACGAACGTGCCGTAGCCGTTGATCTCCGTGACCTTGTTCTTCTTCATGAGGAAGTGGACGCCCTTGACGATGCCGTCGGAGACCTTGCGGCTGCGATCGAACGCCGCACCGAAGTCGAAGGAGACGTCCCCGGAGATGCCGAACGTCTTGCCGTCCTTGAGAACGGTGTGCGCGAGCTCGGCATTACGCAGCAGGGCCTTGGAGGGGATACAGCCCACGTTGAGGCACACGCCGCCCCAGTATTTCTCCTCGACCACGGCCACCTTGAGGCCGAGCTGCGAGGCACGGATGGCGGCGACGTAGCCACCGGGGCCCGCGCCGAGGACGATGAGATCGAAATGAGTGTCAGCCACGACACACAGGGTATGCGTATCCGGCGGGCGAGGCACCTCATGCGGCCGGGAAGACACCCGAAAGTGGAAACCCGCGGCGAGCGAAGGCTGCAGAAAATAGACTGACGCCGCCCACTCCGCGGGAGGAGGGGCGGCGTCAGTGCCTCGGCGGCAGATCAGGACATGTTGCCCAGGATCGACTTGACGGCGTTGGCGACGACCTCGCCGATGGTCTCCGCGATCTGGTCCGTGATCTTGTCGGTCGAGCTGCCGGAGCCGCTGGAGCCGCCGAGGAGGTTGGTGATGGAACCCATTTGTGTGTCTCCGTTTATCGAATGCATTCCCGAGTGCAATCGAGAATGGCCGGGTCAGGCGACCCACGCTCATCGAACAGGGTACTTAGCGATTGTCCAGGTAACAAGACCCTGAGCGAATTAGTTGTCGCGCTCACCCCTCCCCTTTCTCGCCACTTCCCGCGGCCACGGCATCATCGAGATCATGAGCACCTCCACACCCTCTGATCCGTACCTCCACCTGGAGGACATCGACAGCGCCGCCTCCCTGGCCTGGGTCGCCGAGCGCAGTGATCGCACCCTGGCCGACCTGGCCGTCGGCGAGCACGCGGAGGCCTCCTACACCCGCGCGAAGGGGATCCTGGACTCCACGGACCGTATCGCGTGGCCGGTGTTGCGGGGCCGTTATGCGTACACGGTGTGGAAGGACCGCGAGCACCCCCGCGGGTTGTGGCGCCGGGTGCCGTGGTCGGTGTTGGAGCAGGGCGCGCCGGCGTCGGATCATCCGGCGTGGGAGACGCTCGTGGACGTGGACGCGCTCGCCCGCGAGGAGGACGTCAACTGGGTGTACGCGGGGACCGTCGTGCGCCGCCCCGAGGACGACCGGGCGTTGATCCGCCTGTCGCGGGGCGGGGCCGACGCGGTGGAGGTCCGCGAGTTCGATCTCGTCGAGCGTCGGTTCGTGCCGGCGTCGGAGGGCGGGTTCCATCTGCCGGAGGCCAAGTGCTCGGTGTCGTGGGTGGATCGGGACACGCTGGTATTGGCGGCGCCGTTGGATCCGGCCGGGGCCGATGCGACGAGCTCGGGGTACGCGCGGGTGGTGCGCCTGTGGCGCCGCGGTTCCGATCCGGCGGGGGCCCCGGTGATCTTCGAGGGGTACGACGACGACGTCGCCGTCGGCGCCGGATATGACATCGACACCGGGCGTCTCGTCGCGAGCCGCTCTCCCGATTTCCATACCTCCCAGGAGTGGTTCTGGCGCCCGGGCGGCCTTCCGGAGACCGAGAAGCCGTTGCAAGTCCCGGTGCCCGAGGATTGCCGGGTGGGCTCGAGCGGGCCGTGGTTGACGCTGCGTCCGCGGACAGAGGTGGAGGTCGCCGGCGGCACGTATCCCGGTGGGTCGGTTCTGGTGGTGCCGTGGTCGGCGCTCGACGACGACCCGTCCCGGCTGCCCGAGCCGACGGTGCTGTTCTCCCCCACCCCCTCGACGACGGTCGAGGACGTGTCGTGGGGCCGCGGCCGTGTGGTACTGACGGTCCTCGAGGACACGGAGTCCCGGCTCGAGGCGTTCGCGATCCCCGATACCGGCACCGACACCGCCGGCAGATCAGACGCGGGCGGGCCGTCGACCGCAGCCGACGGGTGGCGGAGGTTGCCGGTCGAGGGACTGCCCGAGCACGTGTCGATCGACGTCCTCTCGCTCGACCGACATTCCGACCCGTCCGCCGACGGCGGGTCGCCCCACCCGGACGAGGCGGTGCTGGCGGTGTCGGGTCCGGTCGTGCCTCCGTCGCTGGTGTTGCTGCGGGCCGACGGTTCCACCACGACGCTCGGCTCGACCCCGGACCGCTTCGACACGTCCGGCGTGGAGGTCACCCGGCACACGGCGGTCAGCGACGACGGGACCGAGGTTCCGTACACGGTCATGCGCGGCCCCGGCCCGGAGGGCCCGCGGCCGACGATCCTGTACGGCTACGGCGGGTTCACGGTGTCCATGCGCCCGTCCTACGCCGCGCTGAGGGGCGCGCTGTGGCTCGAGGAGGGCGGCGTCTACGTGGTGGCCGGCATCCGCGGTGGCGGCGAGTACGGGCCGGAGTGGCACCGGGCCGCCGTGCGGGAGAAGCGGCCCCGCGCCTACGAGGACTTCGCCGCCGTGGCCCGCGCGCTTGTGGACTCGGGCGTCACCACCCGCGAGCAGCTCGGCGCGACGGGCGGCTCCAACGGCGGCCTGCTCATGGGCGTCATGCTGACCCGCTACCCGCAGCTGTTCGGGGCGCTGGCGATCGCCGTGCCCCTGCTCGACATGAAGCGCTATCACCTGCTGTTGGCGGGCGCCTCGTGGATGGCCGAGTACGGCGACCCCGACTCGGCCGACTGGGACGACTTCCTGGGCGCGTACTCGCCGTACCAGCACATCCGGCCCGCCTCGGAGGTCACCTACCCGCCGGTGCTCATGACCACCTCGACGCGGGACGACCGCGTCCACCCGGGCCATGCCCGCAAGATGACGGCCGCGCTCGAGGCCGCCGGCCATCACGTGGAGTACTACGAGAACGTCGAGGGCGGCCACGCCGGCGCCGCGGACAACTCGCAGGAGGCCCGCAAGGCGGTCCTGACGTACGAGTTCTTCCGGCGGCGGTTGTCGTCGTCGTGATCGGGGTGGCACCCGCCCCCGCGGGCACCGTCTACGCGGTGGTGACCTCACGGTCGATCCACGCCAGGACCCGCGCGACGATCTCGTCGGGGCGGCGCGCCCACGTGTTGTGGCCGAGTGGCTGCGGCTCCGACTCGAGCGTCGTGCGCGCTGCCGGTAGCAAAGCGAGCAGGTTGCGGGCGGCGCTTTCCGGGGCGAGGGGGTCGTCGGCGATCACGACCGCCAGCGCCGGGACGGTGACGCGGGCGAGGCCGTCGATGTAGTCCAGGTCGGCGCGCGCCGGCTGCATGACGCCGGTGGCGGCGAGGCGGGCCCAGTCGCGCACCCGGTCCGCAGGGACGCGGCCGGTGGCACCGAAGAACTGGCCGGGCACGTGGCCGGCCACACGGCCGACGATCGGCATGACGATCGACCCCAGGCGCAGCTTGCGGCCGAACTCGCGGGGATAGCCGCGATGGAACGGGGACTGTGCGGCCACGGCGATCAGCCCCACGACGCGGGGGTCCCGGCGGGCGAGGTGGTAGACGCCGATCTGGGCGCCCATGCTATGTCCGAGGAGCACGACCGGGCGGGGGCCGAGCTCGCGCTGCATGGCCTCCACCGCGAGCGGGACGTCCTCGCCAGCACTCTCGTGGTAGCCGGCGGCGCCGCCGCTGCGGCCGATGCGGTGGGTGCTCTCGCCCTGACCGCGCAGCTCCGTGATGGCCACGTCCACGCCGGCATCGGCGAGGGCTCGGGCAAGCGGGAGGTAGTACCGGGCGCCTACCGCGATACCGGGCAGCACCAGGACGGCGGGGCGGTTTTCGTCGCGGCGGGCCGCGGGGACGATCAGCAGCGGACTGGTGCTGCCGTCGGAGTGCGACAGCTCGACCCGCTGCGGGTCTTCGGTCTTGGTCATGCGTACAGAATGCCGGACTGGCCTGAACGTGAAAGAACCCCGCCCCACCCGAAGCGGGCGAGACGGGGTCCTTTCGAGTTGCGCGGTGCGCTGCGGCCTCAGCCGATCAGAGCGCGCCCCAGCGAGCTCCCATGGCCTCGGCCATCATGGGCCAGGACTGCTTGAGGTCGTCCTCCCAGTAGCCCCACGAGTGCGTGCCGTTGGGCGCGAAGTCGAACTGGGCCGGGATCCCCAGCTCGCCGAAGCGGCGGGCGAGGTTCGCGGTGCAGTACTGGGTGGCCGCCTCAATGATGCCGCCGACGACGGCCTGGTTGGCCAGGGCGACGCCGTTGCCCTTCAGGCGCCAGTTCTCGAGGTTCTCGTGCGGCCCGGGCAGGCCGTTGCCAGTCGAGATGAACATGGCGGGCAGCTTCTCGCCGCGGTCCATCTGTTCCTTGAAGCGCCATGCGCCCCAGACCGGGTCGTTGTCGAACCAGCTGTTGGTACCCGCGACGGGCTCACCGGGGAACGGGCCCCACATGTTGTCCAGGTTGGCACCGCCACGCATGCCGGTGACGATGTTAATGAACTCGTGGCCGATCGGCGTGGAGGTCTCGGCACAACCCGAGTACGAGCCGATGGCCTGGAACCTGCCCGGGTGCTTCTGGGCGATGGTCAGGACCGAGGTGGCGGTCATAGAGATGGCGGCGAGGCCACGCTTGCGGTCGCCGCCGGTGTTGCCCCCGAAGTGCCCCTCGAAGAGGTCGGGGAGCTCCTTCGCCAAGTAAGTCTCAAACGCCATCGGACGATTGCCCGGAAGGTTCGCAAAGCGCGTCTGGACGTTCGGATCGTGCCTCTGCCAGTCGGTGTAGTACGAGAAGGCGCCGCCGATCGGGGTGACGGTCCAAGCGTCCTTGTCACCCATGAACTGCTTGACGTTGGACTGCGCCTGCCAGGTGGCCGAGTCCTCGCCGCCACCGGCACCGTTGATCAGGTACAAAACGGGAGCATGATCGTTCTTGTCCCGCGGTCGCTGCACGATATTGGGAACCTCGACCTGCATCGCGTCCGACCACACCGAGACGATCAGCCGACCGTCATCGAGCGGGGTCTCCACGACCTTATTGCCGGCGGTGGCCTTGTCGTACGAGATGGTCCCACCCTGGGCCTGTGCCGTGCCCGTGGCGACGACGGGGACCATGGCGGCCGCGAGGGCTGCAGTCGCAACCTTCGTGCCGAACCGCTTGACTGAACGCATATTTTCGACGCCTTACTTCTCGATGTTCACAGACCCGTGCCGACTCTTATCGAAGAGTTAACCCGTTTCCCATTAGTCACACAAGCCCCACAGGCCACTCCGACTGGATTCGGAGAACCTCGGAGGACTGTCAGTTCTTGCCCGCAGTGGTGACCACGAGGATCCCATAGCCGTGACGGCCGAGGAAAACCGTGGAGCCCTCTACGCGGCTCACGTCATCAGTATCGACGAACGACGCGCGCTCGTTACATTTATTAGCAGATCCCCATACACCGCGTCGGCGTCGCAGGTCGGAGGCACCGCGGCATGTCCATCAAATGCGGTGAGGGCGCCGGGATGATCCCGACGCCCTCACCCACTGACTGGGTCAGCTCACTTCATGAAGCCGCCGGCGAGAGCCTCCTGGAAGCCCTCACCGGTGAAGTAGCCGGCAGCCTTGACGAACTTGTCGACGTTGCCGAGCAGAGTGCTGAGCAGGCCGAGCATGCTGGTGTTTCCTTCGGCGACGGGGCCGAGTGAACCGAGGTCGATATCCATGCTGATCTCCTAGAGATTCCGCGATCTGAGTAGACCCAGATCTGAAGTCATTGCCATTAAGGGAACCGCTTCATGCCGCGGTCAGAGCAGAGATTTCGGCATCCGCGCCAAAACCAAATCAGGCGGCCGGAGCCTCGACGCTACCCAGATCGATCAGGTTGCCCATGAGGTCGTCCCCACCCAGCGAGCCGGCGAACCCGGTGACACCGTCGAGGATGTTCTTGATGCCGCCGATGAGCGAGCTGATCGCACTGAAGTCAGGCATGTGTATCTCCCTTTATCGTTTCGCCCCGGTCCCCGGGGCCGCGTCAAGCCCCTGCTTTCGGGACCTTGGCCAGAATAGTCTGAGCGAATCCAGAGTCAATTGTGATCCCCGTCTCGCTGCTGGCTCGAGATAACAATACATTCTCCCGCGGGGAAATGTGACCTAAACCACCGCTTTAATCAAGTTCTCAGGTGGCCGCCTAGCTGCGGCGATGCACTGAGTGCAACGAAGTCAGGAAAGGCTAACCTTGCATGTAGCGGGGCGCGAGGCCGGGCGGGTTCGCGCCGTTCATCGTTAGTCCCCCAACAATTAATGTTAAACGTTCTCTTAACAAAGCACTTTGGGGGCCTTTTGGAGCTTGGCGGCGACCGGGGCCTCGCGCTCCCGTGCACTGAAAAATAGACGAGGGCCACACCCCGAATTTCGAGATGTGGCCATGTCGCCAGCGTCAGGTCACCGCATGAACCCTCCGGCCAGTGCCTCCTCGAAGTCTCCGCCCGTGAAGTACTCGAGCCCGGAGAACAGGTCTCCGAACCCTCCGAGGAAATCGGTCAGGAGGCCGAGCGCGCCGCTGACGCCCGCCAGGGATCCGAATTCGAGATTCATCGTGTATCGCTCCTGTGTCGTTGTGGCCCAGAGTGGGTGATCGTCGTCAGTTCGCGCTGATGCTGGACAGGGCGTCTACGAAGTCACCGACTCCGCCCTCCCCTGCGAGTGAACCCGTGAAGAACGTCAAGGCTCCGAGAATGTCCGTCACTCCTCCGATGAGGTCTGACAATTGACCGAAGTTCGGCATGGGGTCTCCGTTCACAGTGGGTTGATCAGCGCCGGTCCTCGGCGCCTGACCACGACGCTATCGACCCCGTCCCAGCGCCTCCAGGGTCGCAACGAACATGTAACACCAGGTCATAGCCCTTTTACACAGGATCGTTCAGATGACGTTCCCGTGACAAAATGGCCTGTGGCCCCGTACCGGATCTCCGGTACGGGGCCACAGGGCTATCGCTCTAGCGAGCGCGCGTCAGGGCTGGATCAGAAGCCCATGCCGCCCATCTCGTCGCCACCCGGCATCGCCGGCGCGGCGGGCTCCGGCTTGTCGGCCACGACGGCCTCGGTGGTGAGGAACAGCGCGGCGATCGACGCGGCGTTCTGCAGCGCCGAGCGGGTCACCTTGACTGGGTCGTTGATGCCGGCCTCAAGGAGGTCCTGGTACTCGCCGGTGGCGGCGTTGAGCCCCTCGGAGCCCGGCAGGTTACGGACCTTCTCGGCCACGACGCCCGGCTCGAGGCCGGCGTTGAGGGCGATCTGCTTGAGCGGGGCGCTCAGCGCGAACTTGACGATGTTCGCACCGGTGGCCTCCTCGGCCTGCAGCGACAGCCCCTCGATCGCGGCCTCGGACTTCACCAGGGCGACGCCACCGCCGGCGACGATGCCCTCCTCGACGGCAGCCTTCGCGTTGCGGACGGCGTCCTCGATGCGGTGCTTGCGCTCCTTGAGCTCGACCTCGGTGGCCGCGCCCGCCTTGATGACGGCCACGCCGCCGGCGAGCTTGGCGAGGCGCTCCTGCAGCTTCTCGCGGTCGTAGTCCGAGTCGGAGTTCTCGATCTCGGCGCGGATCTGGTTGACCCGGCCCTCGATCTGGCCCTGGTCGCCCGCACCCTCGACGATGGTGGTCTCGTCCTTGGTCACGACGACCTTGCGGGCCTTACCCAGCATGGAGACGTCGGCGGTCTCGAGCGAGAGGCCGACCTCCTCGGAGATGACCTGGCCACCGGTGAGGATGGCGATGTCCTGCAGCATGGCCTTGCGGCGGTCGCCGAAGCCCGGGGCCTTGACGGCGACGGACTTGAAGGTGCCACGGATCTTGTTGACGACCAGGGTCGACAGGGCCTCGCCCTCGACGTCCTCAGCGATGATCAGCAGCGACTTGTTCTCGCCGATGACCTTCTCGAGCAGCGGGAGCAGGTCCTTGACGGTGGAGACCTTGCCCGAGACCAGCAGGACGTACGGATCCTCCATGACCGCCTCCTGGCGCTCCGGATCCGTCATGAAGTACTGCGAGATGTAGCCCTTGTCGAAGCGCATACCCTCGGTGAGCTCGAGGTCCAGGCCGAAGGTCTGCGACTCCTCGACCGTGATCACGCCCTCCTTGCCGACCTTGTCCATGGCCTGGGCGATGAGCTCGCCGATGGCCGGGTCAGCGGCGGAGATGCCGGCGGTCGCGGCGATCTGCTCCTTGGTCTCGATCTCCTTGGCGGAGTCGATCAGGTGAGCGGTGACGGCCTCGACGGCCTTCTCGATGCCGCGCTTGATGCCCATGGGGTTGGCACCGGCGGCGACGTTGCGCAGGCCCTCGCGCACGAGCGCCTGGGCGAGAACGGTGGCGGTGGTGGTGCCGTCGCCAGCGACGTCGTCGGTCTTCTTGGCGACCTCCTTGACGAGCTCGGCACCGATCTTCTCGTAGGCGTCCTCGAGCTCGATCTCCTTGGCGATGGAGACACCGTCGTTGGTGATCGTGGGGGCGCCCCACTTCTTCTCCAGCACGACGTTGCGGCCCTTGGGGCCGAGGGTGACCTTGACGGCGTCGGCGAGCTGATTGAGACCGCTCTCCAGGCCGCGCCGGGCCTCTTCGTCGAACGCGATCATCTTTGCCATGGGGTGAATCATCCTCCGGGTATGGGGTGACACGCGTGTGGTCACATCGGTGCCCGCGACGGACGGCGCGGACCGTGTCGGATCCGCCCCTCACCTTGCGACCTTCTCGTTCAGGTATTGCTGGCACTCAGGGTAACCGAGTGCCAATCGCTTTTCTAGCACTCGCCCCCATCGAGTGCAAAGGCTCCGGGCAGGTGTTCGCGACCGGCGAACGACCGCCACCCGGGCCGGCACTGCCCTACCATCGAAACGCCGTGACCCAGACCCCGATGGAGGGCCCGATGTCCACCGACCACACCCCCGCCCCCGAGACCGGGACGCCGCGCGGGCGATCGATCGAGATCGACGCCCCTCCGGCCCGGGTGTGGGAGCTCGTCTCCGAGGTCCGCAACGCTCCGCGGTGGAGCACCCAGGCGCGCAAGGTCCTGGCCACCTCCGGGCCGACGGCCCTCGGGACCCGTTCGTTCAACATCAACCGACAGGGACCGGTCTTCTGGCCCACCACCAGCCGCGTCGTCGACTTCCAGCCCGAGCGCCGCTTCGCCAACCGCACCGGCGGACACGGCACGCAGTGGATCTTCGAGCTCGAGCCCACCCCGTCCGGCGGCACCCGCCTCACCGAGCGCAGCGAGCCGCCCGCCGCCCTGGTGGCCGCGGTGCGCAAGCTCACCAGCGCACTGCCCGGGGGCCGTGGCGGAACACGCGGCTCGTCGTCGTCATCATCATCAACGCCGTCGTCGCCGTCGTCGTCCTCCTCCGGCTCCCTCCGTCGCATCAAGGCCCTGGCCGAACAGTCCTGACCCCGGCGCACACTGCCGGCCCACCTCCCCCGAACCACCAGGAAGGCACCCCATGACCACCGCGAACACCCCTGCCGGCATCGAGAGTTCCATCGAGATCGACGCCCCGCCGGCGCGCGTCTGGGAGGTTATCTCCGACGTCCGCAACGCGCCCCAGTGGAGCAGCCAGGCCGTCAAGGTCATCACCCCGGGCGGACGCACCACCAAGGGGACTTGGGCGCTGAACATCAACAAGCGCGGACCGGTGTTCTGGCCCACCACCAGCCGCGTGGTGGAGTTCGAGCCCGGTCGCAGGTTCGCCAACCGCATCTCCGAGAACACCACGATCTGGGTCTTCGAGCTCGAGCCCACCGCGAACGGCGGCACCCGCCTGACCGAGAGGCGTGAGGTCCCCGAGGGCCTGACGTTCATCTCGAAGTTCCTCACCGACAAGCTCTTCGGCGGGCAGCCGTCGTTCACCTCGGAGATGGGCGAGGGCGTCTCGCTCTCCCTCCAGCGCATCAAGACGCTCGTCGAACAGGGCTGAGAACCCGATGGTCCGGGCTGCTGCGGCCGCCGTCGTCGCCGGCTCCCTGGTGGCGTCACTGACGAGCTGCGCCCTGCTCTCCCGCGAGTCCGACGGGTCGGACACGCCGGACCGTGAGCAGCCCGGGCCGGCCCTGGCCGACGGGCCGCCGCCGCCCGACTGGAAGGACGTCCGCAGCACGTCCGGACTGATCTACTCCGTGCCGCCGGAATGGGAGGTCCGCGACCCGTACGGCGACACCGGGTCCGGCCCGGACGCCGGTAGCGACTGGGGGTCGGGCTACGTCACCGTCGCCAACGCGATCGCGGACCCCGGCTACTGCCCGCTGGCGGGGATGAGCTTCCGGGTCCTGTCCGGCGTCAGCCAGACGGCCTTGCCCGGCGACGCCCGCGAGCAGGCGGAGTCGGCGTCGCGCGCGATGGCCGATTCGATCGACCGACGCTTCACCCAGGCCGGGGCCGAGGTGCCCGTGCTCGAGGCACGCAGCATCGGGGTGTCCGGGGTGCCGGCCTGGTACGTCTCGCTCCGGGGCGAGGTCCGCCCGCCGCGCAACATCTGTACCCCGCCCACGATCCGGTTCGACACCATCGCGGTGTCCACCCGGACGCCGGACGGCGGGGACGCCTCGCTCGTCTTTGTGCTCATGGCCGACGAGGGCGAGCCCGGCACCGTGCCCAGCGAGACGATCGACGCCGTGGTGGCGTCCCTACGGTTCGAGAACTCGGTCTAGGACCCGCCCGGGCCACGCGGGCCGGGGCCAGATCGAGCCGGCCGACCCCGCTCCGCCCGGCCTGAGGGTCAGGCCGCGGTGGCCCCGCCGGCACCACCGAAGAACGCGGGCCAGTCGATGTCGCAGCGCGCCCAGGCCCACCCCGCGTCCGCCGCGGTGCCCAGGTCGTGTGAGGTGAGGGTGCGCCGCCGGACCGGGACGTCGGGTCCATCCGCGACGGAGACCTCGAGCACCCCGCCCACCCGCTCGTAGAGGAACCAACGCTCGGTGTCGCCCTCCAGCTCCAGCCGATCGCCGTCCACCTCGAGCGCCTCGAGCAGCTGTCCCAGCAGCTCGCGACTGACCCACGGCAGGGTGCCGAAGGGCCGACCGCGCACCGCGTGGTCGGTGATCGCCGCACCCACCACCGTGGGGCGCCGGTGCACATCGATCTCGATACGGTCCCGCGGATCCGCGACCAGACCCAGTTCCGGCGCGGTCACCAGGAGCTGGCGGGGCGCCGCGTACCGCATGACCGCGTTCACAACGAGCGGCCGGGTCAGGACCTCGGGGCGGATGACGACGCCCACGCCCTCGATGACCGGCCGGGCCGACAGCGCCCCGGTCTCGCCGATCGCATCCGCCGCCGGGAAGCGCGCACAGATCTCGTCGCGCAGCCCTTCCAGATCGGCCCGCACGTGATCGGGAAGCGCATCCACACTGTCGACGTCACGAAGCTCCGCCTCAGCGGGAGTGACCACAATCACATAGCTCATAATTCACCACCATACGTCACTCTCCGTTCACTTTGCGTTCACCTGCCGCCGTGTGTCGTATAGCGCCACTATCCTGACCCCATGGCCGACTCCCCCGCGTTCACCGATCCCCACCCCGACCTCGCCCCGCTGGCCGCCGCGGTCACCGCGCAGATGGATCGGGCGCGTGCCGACCTGTCCGCGCTCGTGGCACTGCCGTCGGTGCACGAGGCGGAGCCGGACGCGTGCGCCGAGGCCTGCGAGCTGGTCCGGGAGATACTCGGTGAACTACCGGTGCCGGGGCTCGGTCCGGACTCGGTCGAGGTCGTCGAGACCTCGGACGGCTCCAGGGCCGTGTTCGCCCACCGTCCCGCGGCGCCCGGCCGCCCCACGGTGCTGCTGTATAGCCATTACGACGTGCAGCCCGCGGGCGATCCGGCGGCGTGGACCAGTTCGCCGTGGGAACTGACCGAGCGCGGCGGCCGCTGGTACGGCCGCGGGGCCGCCGACTGTAAGGGCAACCTGGTCGTGCACCTCACCGCGCTGCGGGCCCTCGCCGCCGCGGGCTCGGGGGAGGGGGATGACGACGAGGCGGCCGCGACCGCCCCCACCGACACCGGTCCGGATCCGCTCGACGGCCTGGGCATCCGCCTCGTGGTGGAGGGCTCCGAGGAGACCGGCGGTGGCGGGCTCGACGATCTGGTGGCCGAGCGGCCCGATCTCGTGGAGGCGGACGCCATCCTGATCGTCGACTCGGGCAACGTGGCGGCGGGCGTGCCGACGCTCACCACCAGTCTGCGCGGCATCGCGAACGTCGTTGTCGTCGTCGACACCATGGAGGCCGGGGTCCACTCCGGACAGTTCGGCGGCGCAGCACCCGACGCCCTCGCGGCGCTGGTCTCGATCCTGGCCTCGCTGCGCGATCCCGCCACCGGCGCCACCACCGTCGACGGCCTGGACTTCAGCGGCGAATGGGACGGGCAGGCCTACCCGGAGGAGACGTTCCGGGGCGACGCCGGCGTACTCGACGGCGTGGAGTTGTCCTCGGCGGCGCCCGTCGCGGACCTGGTGTGGTCGCGGCCCACGGCGACCGTCCTGGGGATCGACTGCCCGCCGGTCGAGGGGGCCATCGCCGCGGTCCAGCCCCGCGCCCGCGCCCTGGTGAACCTGCGCGTCCCGCCCGGCATGGACCCGGTCGAGGCGCAGCGCACGCTCGTCGAACACATCGAGCGGCGGCGCCCGTGGAACGCGCGGGTAACCGTGGAGACCGAGGCCGTGGGGCACCCGTTCCGCTCGGTCGCGGCCGGGCGGACCGACCCGGTGCACGAGCTGCTCTCGGAGTGTCTCGCGCAGGCGTACGGGGCGGGCGAGGTCGCCGAGATCGGTTCCGGCGGTTCGATCCCGCTGTGCACGGCGCTGCAGCAGGCGCACCCGGAGGCGAGCATCGCACTGTTCGGCGTCGAGGACCCGGCCGCCGCGATCCACTCCCCCGACGAGAGCGTCGATCCGCGCGAGATCGAACGGATCGCGCTCGCCGAGGCGGCGTTCCTCCAGCGCTATCGGTGAGCCCCCCGGCGCCGTCGGCGGCCGGCACCCGCAAACCTGCAGGTGCGAACGCAGTAACGGTGTGATGAGATGTGGCGATAGTGACTAATGGGGCGGCAACGCCCGCTGCCGCCGACCGTCAGGAGCTGCCATGTCCGTCCCGAGTGCAGAGAACACCGGTGCCGATCAGCGCACCACCGCGAGCCGCGTCCCGCTCATGCGTCGCGCCGGCCGCGCACTGATCGCCACCGCCGCCGCCACCGCGCTGGCGGCCGGCCTCACACCGTCGATCGCTAACGCGCAGGAGGTCGGCACCCTCAGTCCGGAGTCGGTCGCCAACGACGCACTCGGGACGTTATCCCCCGAGAGCCTGAGTCAGTTGCTGTACTTCGGCAACCTGCCCGGCTCCTCGGGCTCGTCGATGATGGGTATCGCCAACACACTCGGCTTCTCGCCCAACATGTTCGCCGGCCCGCCGCCGCCGTCGCCGCAGCCCAACCCGAACATCACCGAGACGAAGATCGTCGGTGAGCCTGTGGTGGACGGCCGCTACGAGCGGTGGCTCATCGACTCCGGGGACATGAAACGCGGCATCACGGTCGAGGTCTACCGCGCCGCCAACCCGGGCGCACCGTTCCTCTACCTGCTCGACGGCGTCGGCTCCGAACTGCCCAGCGGCTTCATGCAGTGGGGCGCGAAGGAGCAGTTCGCGAACGAGAACGTCAACCTCGTCATCCCGACCGGCGGCCAGGGCTCCATGTGGTCGGACTGGAACCAGCAGGACCCCGTGCTGGGCATCAGCAAGTGGGAGAAGTTCATCACCGGCGACCTTCCGCGGCTGCTCGAGCCGCGCATCAGCTCCAACACCAACCGCGCGATCGGCGGCATCTCCATGGGCGCGGGAGCGGCCGTGACCATGGCGACCCGCCATCCGGACCTCTACAAGGGCGTGTTCGGCGTCTCCGGCTGCTACTCCACCGACGCGCTGGGCCAGATCCTCACCCGCTTCACCGTCGAGAGCCGCGGCGCGACGCTGAACAACATGTGGGGTGAGCCCGGCAACGAGCAGTGGGTCGCCCACGACGCGATGATCAACGCCGAGAAACTGCGCGGCAAGGCCATCTACATGTCCTCGGGCACCGGCGTGGCCAACCCGGGCGACTGGGCCGCGTACAACAACGACGCCGCCAACTTCGTCGCCGGGATGGCGCTCGAGCAGGCCACGGGCCAGTGCACCCACGCCGCGGACCGGCGCCTGGCCGACCTGGGCATCCCCGCGGACATCGACCACCTGCCCACCGGCATGCACAACTGGTCGTACTACTCCAAGCAGATCCCGGTCGCCTGGAACTCGATCAAGCGCTCGGTCGGCGCGTGATCTTCGCCCCGGTGCACTGACACCACGGGGCCGACGGCCCACCTCGTTCGCCCCTGACGGCGGCCCGCCCTGACCGGCGGGCCGCCGTTAGGCTTCTATGCGTGAACCCGCGCCCGGATCTGGACCTGACCCTGCGTCTGACGGCCTCAGCCGCCGACTCCCGCCGCGGAATCGTGCGGGCGCACCCGGAGGTGATTCTCGCTCTCGGCATGCGCGAGTGGGACGCCATCGAGATCGTCGGCGCGCGCACCACCGGCGCGGTCGTGGCGGCGGCCGCCGCCGGCTCGCCGAGCGGGGTGCTGGTCGTGGACGAGGTCGTGGCCGCGAACTGCGGACTTGGCGAGGACGCGCGCGTGACCGTGCGGGCCGCGCAGGTCACGGGCGCGCAGAGCATCGAGGTGCAGGGGCTGCCGCCGGCGGGCCGGGGCGTGGCCGAGCGGGTGCTGCGTTCGGCGTTGCTGGGCAAGGTGGTGCGCGTGGGCGATTCCGTCACGCTGCTCCCCCGCGACCTGGGCCCCGACTTCCCCACCGCCGACACCACCCGCACCCTGCGCAACTCCATGGGCGCGCAGTGGAGCACCGAGCTGCTCACCGTAACCGCGACCGTCCCGGACGGGGTCGTGTCGGTACAGCCCACCACCGCGGTGATCGAGGCGGGCGGCCCCGGTGCCGCGCCGGCCCTGGGAGCCCGGCCCGGTTCGACGACGACGACCCCCACCCCGCACTCGTCCACCGGCGGTGCGGCGCCAATGAACTCCCGGCCCTCGGGTTCTCCCGGTGGGTCGGCTTCCGGCCGTGCAACGTCACCCGGGGGCTCCTCCACACCCGGCGGCGGCTCGGAGGCCATCGCCGCCGTCGCCCGCGAGGACCTCGTGGGCGTCGCGGACCAGGCCGAGGTCCTCGCACAGTGGCTGTCACTCGCCCTGGACCGCGCCGAGTTGCTGCGCTCGCTCGGCACCTCACCTCACCTCGGGGTGCTGGTCGCGGGCCCGCCCGGGGTGGGCAAGGCGACGATGGTCCGGTCGGTCACCGGCGACCGCCGTCTCGAGGTGATCGACGGCCCGTCCATCGGCGCGATCGACCCCGCCGCGCGTCTGGAGGCGGTCCGTGCCGCCGCCGAGCGGACCCGCGAGAACGGCGGCGTACTGCTGGTCACGGACATCGACGCGCTCCTGCCCGCCGAGACCGAGCCGGTGTCGACGCTGATCCTGGACCGGCTGCGGTCGGTCGTGGCGCACCCGGGTTCCGTGCTGGTGGCCACGTGTGTCCGGCCCGAGGAGGCCGACACCCGACTGCGCGAGCCCGAGATCTGCGACCGGGTCCTGGATCTACCGCTGCCCGACGCCGCGGACCGCGCAGCGCTGCTCGAGGTGATGCTGCGGGACGTGCCCGCCGGCGAACTCGACCTGACCGCCGTCGCCGAGAGAACCCCCGGCTACGTGGCCGGCGACCTGCGCGCCCTCACCCGGGAGGCAGCACTGCGCGCGGCCGCCCGGGCCACGGAATCCCCCGCCACGGACCCTGATTCCGCGGACCCTGATTCGACGGCCTCCGCGGCCACCACCGCGGTCGACGCGCGGCTGGAGCAGGAGGACCTGATCGGCGCGGTCAGCGTGATCCGTCCGCTGTCCCGGTCGGGCACCGAGGAGCTGAGCCTGGGCTCGATCACCCTTGACGACGTGGGCGACATGGAGGAGGTGCGGCAGGCCCTCACCGAGACGGTGCTGTGGCCGCTGCAGCACCGGGACTCGTTCGAGCGCCTCGGCGTGCAGCCGCCCAAGGGCGTGCTGCTGTACGGGCCTCCCGGCTGCGGTAAGACCTTTGTCGTCCGGGCTCTGGCGGCGAGCGGGCGCCTGACGGTGCACATGGTGAAGGGCGCCGAGCTCATGGACAAGTGGGTGGGCTCGTCGGAGAAGGCGGTACGCGACCTGTTCCGCAAGGCCCGCGATTCCGCCCCGTCGCTGGTGTTCCTCGACGAGATCGACGCGCTGGCCCCGCGCCGCGGCCAGACCGGCGACTCCGGGGTCGGCGACCGCGTGGTCGCGGCCCTGCTCACCGAGCTCGACGGCGCGGAGCCGCTCGACGACGTGGTGATCCTCGGTGCGACCAACCGCCCCGAGCTCATCGACCCCGCCCTGCTGCGGCCCGGGCGGCTCGAGCGCCTGGTGTTCGTGCCGCCGCCGGACGCCGAGGCCCGCGCCGACATCCTCCGCGCGGCCGGCCGGAACGTCCCACTCGCGGAGGACGTGGATCTGGCCCGGGTGGCCGAGGAGCTCGACGGCTACTCCGCGGCCGACTGCGCCGCACTGCTGCGCGAGTCCGCGCTCACCGCGATGCGCCGCGACATCGACGCGGCCGAGGTCACCGCCGAGGACGTGGCCCGCGCACGGGACGCGGTCAAACCCTCACTCGACCCGGGCCAGGTCGAGAACCTGCGGCAGTATGCCGACCGGCGGGAGAGCTGACCCTACGGCGCGGAGTCGTGGCCGGGCGGGGCCTCTCCGTGAGCCGGGGTCTGATCGTGAGCTGTGCCGAGGCTGGAAAGACGACTGACGGTTCGATCGACGTCCAACGGTGGGAACGCCGACGAGCGGAGGTCATCGGGCACTCCGGGGGAATGGATGGTCAGTGGAACGTCCCGGTCGTAGGCGACGTCCACGAGGTTGGCCAGCCGCTGCCCCGGTTCACGACCGACTTCTGCGGGATGGGGGACGTCGTGGAGGACGAGAGGTTCCCGGCCCGCGAGAAGCACCAGGTAATCACTTGTCGACCACGGGCTCTCGCACAATGCGGTGAACGTCGTCTCGATGGCGCGCGTCCCGACCGGGCGGGGTAGGACCGGCAGCGCTCGGCCGCCCAGGACGAGCGATCCGTTCGCCTGCCCGTGCGAGACGAGGGACAACCACTTGCCGGAGGCGAACCCGCCTTCCCGCCCGGTGGCGCCGGCGCGGTGGTCGACCCCCTCATCGAGGTCGATCACGTCGAAATGTGACCGGATCCGCGCGATGACGGGCTGGGCAGCGTCGTGGAGCAGGGGGTTGGGAAGAAGCCCCTCCGGCACGTAGTTCGAGGTGGCGACCACCCGCACCCGGCGGGAGTCCCACCAGGCCAGGGCGCGATGCAGGTAGATCGCGTCGGCGACATCGTGGACGTGGAACTCGTCGAAGAACACGGCGCCGGCCTTCCCTGTCAGCGTCTTCACCGTGGCGTCCAGATCCCTTCCCTGCCGAGGAAGTTCGTCGTGGACCGCCCGGAAGAACTCCGCACAATGCCATCTCACCGAGCGCCTCGTCGCCCGATGCACCGCGTCGAGCAAGGTCGTCTTGCCGGTTCCCGGCGGGCCGAAGACGTAGACGTTGTCCCGCCCGCTCATCGAGTCCTGCACCTCGCGCTGACGTGTGGAGAGTCGGACTGAATCCAGCGGTCGCGCATCGGTCGGCGTCTTCCACATGCCCCGACTCTATATTGCTAGAGGGTCAATGGATAGGGTGCGGGCATGACCAATCGCCCCTCGCGACGAGACCAGATCTGCCGGGCTGCGATCACGCTCGCCTCCCGCGGAGGCAGCCACGCCCTCACCCACCAGGCGATCGACCGAGAGCTCGGCATCGCAAAAGGGTCGACCTCGTACTACTACCGAACCCGCGCGAACCTGATCACCGCCGTATCCGAGTACCTCACCGCGCAGTCACGAGCGGTCTTCCATGACCTTCTGGACAGCCACGCCGACGCCGATCCAGCGGCGGTGATCGATACGTACCTCGCCGATCTCGCCGCCACGCGGCGGGATCATGTTCGCGCGCGGCTGGCTCTGGCGCTGGACGCCGACTGCGCGGCCGAACAGCGGCGCGAACTGGCCGAATGCCTCTTCTCCAGAGAGGCCGCCATCGAGCTGATGCGATCGCGGTCCCATCCGGATCCCGCATCCGGCGCGTCCGAGCTGCTCGACCGCCTCGAGGGTCGGATCCTGCGAACCCTCGTGCTCCACTGATCTACGGCGGTCCGTGGTCCTTGCCGGTCCGGCCCGGGCGCGGCTAGAGTGCGGGCCATGCGGAATCTACTCGTAGTAATCGGACGTAACGGGGTCTGACAGACCGGCATCCCCGTTGCGTGGTTGCTCGTCCTCCGTCGGTCGCCGCACCGACGTCGAGAGACACGAGAGAACCATGAACGCCTCCGCACACCCGTACCCTCGGACCACCGCGTCCGTCGCCGCACCGGCCGGTGCGCGAAGTCCCTTCACCGAGCGTTATCGTCGTCGTCTCCCTCGGGGGTTCGCCGACGAGGCGGCCGGCATGGACTGGCGGACGATGGTCGACACCTTCGCCCCTCCTCCGACCACTTCCACCTGGCCGACTTCTCCCGCCGCCCGCTCGGGCGCGGGATCACCGCCTACGAGGCGATCCTGGCCACGCGGGGCCCGGAGGACGCGCCCGGTGACTTCACCACCCGCCGCCTGACCACCTCCTCGTGCGGGGACCTCACGGCGATGTCCGAGATGCTGGGTCGCGTCGGTGCGCGCGTCGAGATCGAGCGGTTCCACCAGTACGAGGGCCACCGTCACGAGGGCACCACCTTCGCCGGCAGCGCGTCGTGGTGCACCATCCTGCGCGCCACCTGCGGGCGCCGCGAGGCGTGGGCGATGGGCTTCGGCCAGAGCTCGTCCGAGGCGTCGATCGCGGCTCTACTCAACGCGGCCACCAGGCTTCACCTGCGCGGACGACCAGCACGAAACACTGTTCTGTAAAGTAGCCACAGAAACCACGCCCCGGTCGACCACCGGCTACCCGTCCCTGAAAGGCGGGTCCGTCCACATGTCGTCGTCCGATCGACGCAAGGAGAGGAGCCGCCGGTGATCGTGATTCTCGCGGCCCACGCCGTGGCCGCCCTGATCGCGATCCCCTTGGTGTTGCGGCTCGGACGCCGAGCGTTCCCGCTACTGGCCCTGGTGCCCGCCCTCAGCACGGTGTGGGTGGCGGCCAACCTGGACACTACTCCCACGGAGACCCTCCAATGGGCTCCCGCCATCCATCTCGCCCTCGACCTGCGGATGGACGCGCTATCAGCGTTGATGGCACTCATCGCACTCGGCGTCGGCGCCCTCGTGCTCTTCTACTGCACCTGGTATTTCGATGATTCCGAGCCCCGCCTGCACCTCTTCGCGGCGGAGATGGTGGCCTTCGCCGGCGTCATGTTCGGCCTCGTGGTGGCCGACAACCTGATCCTGCTCTACATCTTCTGGGAGATCACCTCCGTCCTGAGCTTCCTGCTGGTCGGCCACTACGCGGAGCGTGCATCGTCCCGCCGGGCAGCCGCCCAGGCACTGCTGGTCACCACGCTCGGCGGGCTGGCGATGCTCGTCGGCATGATCATCCTGGCCCAGGAGACCGGGTCGTACCTGCTCAGCGACATCGTGGCCTCGCCGCCTTCCGGCGCACTCGTGCACTGGGCGTTGGGACTGGTGATCGTGGGCGCGACCAGCAAGTCCGCCATCGCGCCGCTGCATTTCTGGCTCCCGGGCGCCATGACCGCACCGACCCCGGTCAGTGCCTACCTGCACTCCGCGGCGATGGTCAAGGCCGGCGTCTTCCTGGTCGCCGCCATGAGCCCGGGCCTGTCGGGCTCGTCCACGTGGCAGTTGCCGCTCGTCGGCCTGGGCCTGGTCTCCCTGCTCATGGCGGGCTGGCGGGCGCTCCGCGAGAGCGACCTCAAACTGGTGCTGGCCTTCGGCACCGTCTCCCAGCTGGGCTTCCTACTGACCCTGGTGGGTATCGGCTCGCGCGACACCATGCTCGCCGGGCTGACGATGCTGCTGGCGCACTCGCTGTTCAAATCGGCGCTGTTCATGTCCGTCGGCGTGATCGACAAGACCACCGGGACGCGCGAGATCCGCGAACTGTCCGGGCTCGGCCGCAAGCGCCCCGCCCTCGCGGTGTTCTTCACCCTCGCCGCCGCGTCGATGGCCGGCCTGCCGCCGTTCCTCGGGTTCGTCGGCAAGGAGGCCGCGTTCGCCACCGTCCTCGACGAGGGCCGGCTGCACGGCATGCCGTCGCTCGTCGTCACCGCCGGCCTCGTGGTGGGCTCCATCCTCACGTTCTCCTACACGGCCCGCCTGGTCATGGGCGCGTTCCGCACCAAGCGGATCTTCGACGGCAAGGCGAGCCCCGCGGTCGCCGAGTCGCGGCCGGCCGGAGTGTTCTTCCTGTCGGTGCCCGCGGTTCTCGCCACGGCCGGCCTGGTGCTGGGCCTGTGGTCCGCCCCCGTCGAGTCGCTGCTCTCGCGCTTCGTCGACACGGCGTTCCCGCCCGGCAGTCCCTGGGCCGCCGGGGAGACCTACCACCTGGGCCTGTGGCACGGCATCGGCATCCCGCTGGCGCTGACGTTCGTCGTCTACGTGCTGGGCATGATGCTCTACGTCGCCCAGCGGACCGTCGAGCGCCTGAAGTTCCAGTCGCCCGCCCTCGGTAACGCCGACCGCATCTACGACGCGGTCCTGCGTTTCTTCGACGTGCTCTCCCTGCGCCTGACCGGCTCCACCCAGCGCGGCTCGCTCCCGCTGACCCTCGGGATCATCCTCTTCACGCTCGTGATGTTCCCGCTGGTCTCGCTCCTGGTCGGCACCCGCGAGGGGCTGCAGATGGAGCTGTCGAGCAACCCGGTCGTGCTGATCGTCATGATCCCCATGACGATCGCGGCCATCGCGGCCACCCTGCTGCGCAATCGTCTGGCGGCCGTCATCGCGATGTCCGTGACCGGCTACGGCGTGGCCGTGGTCTTCGCGTTCCACGGCGCCCCGGACCTGGCGCTGACCCAGGTCCTCGTCGAGACCCTGATGATGGTCGCGTTCGTCCTGGTCCTGCGCACCATGCCCGCCGAGGTCCCGCTGTCCAACGGTTTCCGGCGCCTGCGCGCCTGGCTCGGCATCGGCGTGGGCCTGCTGGTGATCATCGTCGGCGCATACGCCATCAACGCCCGCCAGGACCCGGCCGTGTCCACCGTCTTCGCGGACATCGCCTACCGGATCGGCAACGGCTCCAACGCCGTCAACGTCACGCTCGTCGACATCCGCGCCTGGGACACCCTGGGCGAGATCACGGTGCTGCTGGTCGCGGCCACCGGCGTGGCCAGCCTCGTCTTCCGCAACCGGCGCTACGGTTCCGGACCCCGCATCGCGGACGCCGACAAGACGCTCTCGGGTCGCCGCGGCATGGAGGCCGCCCGCATCGTCATCGAGGCGCCCGGCGCCTCCCCCGGCCGCTGGCTCGTGGGCGCCACGGTCCGCGACCCGCGTGCCCGCTCGCTGGTCCTCGAGGTCACCACCCGGCTCATCTTCCCCACGATGATGGTGCTGAGCCTGTTCTTCTTCTTCGCCGGGCACAACAATCCCGGCGGCGGCTTCGCGGGTGGACTCGTGGCCGGCCTCGCGCTGGTACTGCGCTACCTCGCCGGCGGCCGCTACGAGCTCGGCGAGGCCATCCCGTTCGACGCCGGCCGCATCCTGGGCGCGGGCCTCCTGCTCGCCGCAGGCACCGCGGCGGCCTCGATGGCCTTCGGGGCGCCCCCGCTGTCCAGCGCCACGATCGAGTGGACGATGCCGGTGTTCGGCCACGTCAAGCTGGTCACGGCCCTCTTCTTCGACGCCGGCGTCTACCTCATCGTCGTGGGCCTGGTCCTGGACATCCTCCGCAGTCTCGGCGCCAGACTCGACCTCAACGAGGAGGACCTCGAGGAGCTGCGCGCCATCTACGTCGACGCCACCGATTCACCGTCCACCGCAGCCCTGCGCCGCGTCCCCGGGGTGGGCTTCCCCGGGCCGCGGTCCGATCTGTCCGCCCGCCGCGCCGAGCGCTACGAGGCCGCAGAGAACCAGGGCGTCACGCCGGAGGGGATGCCATGACCGCCGACTTCGCACTCCTGCTCCTGGCCGGCATCCTCTGCGCCGCCGGGGTCTACCTGCTCCTGGAGCGGGCCATCATCAAGATCCTGTTGGGCATCATGATCATGTCCAACGGCGTCAACCTGCTGATCCTCGCCGCCGGCGGCGCCCCCGGAAACCCGCCGATACGGGGCCGCGGCTGGGGCGACAACACGGTGGATTCCGATCCGTTGTCGCACGCGATGATCCTCACCGCGATCGTCATCACGGCCGGCGTCGGCGCGTTCATCCTCGCGCTGGCCTACCGCTCGTACCAGTTCACCACCGTGGACGAGGTCGCGGACGATGCCGAGGACGCGAAGATCGCCAAGCGGTCGCCCATGGACGCCTCGTCCGCCCCGGACCGCGACGCCTCCGACGACCCGACCACCGGCATGCCCACCGAGCTCGGTGAGCACGTCGACTACGACGACGAGGACCTCGAGGAGGCCGAAGCCGAGTACGAGGCCGAGGCCCGCGCGGAGGCCCAAGCGCGTGCGGAGGCGGACGCCCGGGTGGAAGCACTGCGAAAGAAGCTCACCAAGGACGACGAGGAGGAGAACCAGTAATGTCCGCTGATCTCTTCGGTTACCTCATCCCGTCCGTATTTCTGCTTCCGCTGCTCGCCGCGGCACTGTGCCTGGTGGTCTCGCGCCGCCCGCACGTGCAGAACATCATCACGATCACCACGCTGTTCATCCTGCTGGTGATCTCCGGTCTCCTGCTGGTGCTGACCGATCAACACGGCATGCACGTCGTCCAGGTGGGCGGGTGGGACGCACCGGTCGGGATCTCACTGGTCGCGGACCGCCTCAGCGCGCTGATGCTGTGCGTCGCGGCCGTGGTGCTGCTGACCGTCATCATCTACGCCGTCGGGCAGGGTGTCCGCGACGGCGACGGCGACCAGCCCACGTCGATCTTCCTGCCCACCTACCTCGCACTGGCGGCAGGTCTGAACGGCGCGTTCATCGCCGGCGACCTGTTCAACCTGTTCGTCGGCTTCGAGATCCTGCTCGCCGCCTCATACGTGCTCCTCACCCTGGGCGCCAGCCAGGAGCGGGTCCGCGCCGGTGTCTCCTACACCGTCGTGTCGATGGTGTCGTCGATGGTCTTCCTGCTCGGCATCGGTCTGACGTACTCGGCCGCCGGCACCCTCAACCTGGCGCAGCTGGCCACCCGGATGGCGGACGTCCCGGACGGGCTGCGGAACACCATCTTCGCCGTGTTCCTCGTGGCCTTCGGCATCAAGGCGGCCGTCTTCCCGCTGTCCACCTGGCTGCCGGACTCCTACCCCACCGCACCCGCGCCCGTCACCGCCGTGTTCGCGGGGTTGCTCACCAAGGTCGGCGTCTACGCGATCATCCGCTTCCACACCCTGGTCTTCGCGGGCGGCAGCATGGACAACGTCCTGCTCGTCGCCGGGCTGCTGACGATGGTCGTGGGCATCCTCGGCGCGATCGCCCAATCCGACATCAAACGAATACTGTCGTTCACCCTGGTCAGTCACATCGGCTACATGGTGTTCGGGGTGGCGCTGTCCACCGAGTCGGGGCTCAGCGCCGCGATCTACTACGTCGGCCATCACATCATCGTCCAGACCACGCTGTTCCTGGTCGTGGGCCTCATCGAGCGGCAGGCGGGGTCGTCCTCGCTCCGCCGCCTCGGCTCCATGGCCGTGCTCAGCCCGGTCCTAGCGGTCACGTTCCTCGTCCCGGCCTTCAACCTCGGCGGAATCCCGCCGTTCTCCGGGTTCATCGGCAAGCTCGCCGTGGTCCAGGCCGGCGCCGAGGTCGGCGGACCGCTCAACTGGATCCTCATCGGCGGCGCCATGGCGACCAGCCTGCTCACCCTCTACGTGGTGGCCCGCGTCTGGTCCAAGGCGTTCTGGCGGCCCCGCGCGGACGCCCCCGAGGGTGCCCTGGCGCTCGCCAAGCCGCTCGCACTGCTGCCGTCGGACGAGTACGTCGAGTTCGACGAGCGCGACGACGTGGGCAAGATGCCGATGAGCATGCTCGCCCCGACCGTGGCACTCATCGTGGTCTCCCTCCTGATGACCGTGTTCGCCGGCCCGCTGCTCGCCGTGACGGACCGCGCCGCGGAGAGCCTGATGGAACGCGGCGAGTACGTCTACACCGTCCCGACGGACGAGACGCCCGGCCGGTACGTCGGCAACGTGACGGGGGTGCGCTGACATGACCAAGAAGGTGAAGATGGACGCGCGCGTGTTCGGCTCACGCGTCTTCATGACCCTGTGGCTGGCCTTCGCGTGGACGCTCCTGTGGGGCTCGTTCGAGCTCGGGACCATCGTGGCCGGGCTGGGCGTGGCCGTGATCATCATGACGGTCCTGCCGCTGCCCCGGGTCCCGGTGGAGGGCCTGCTGCGCCCGATCTCCACGGCGTGGCTGGTCATCATGGTGGGCTACTACCTGGTCCGCTCCTCGGTGATCGTCGCGTGGCAGTCGGTCCGGCCGGCAGCACCGCCGGAACCGGCCGTGCTGCGGGCCCCGATGCGACTGAAATCCGACTTCACGCTCGCGCTCGCGGTGAACTCCCTCAACCTGATGCCCGGTGGCATCGTGGTCCGGGTGGACCCGGTGGCCCGGTACGTCTACATCCACGTCCTGGACGCCGGTACCGACAAAGCGGTCGAGGCCTTCTACCGCCAGACCGGGCACGTCGAGCAGCTGTTCCAGCGGGCGTTCGAACGGCCCGAGGACTGGCACCCGAACCCCGAGCACTACACCGCGCCCGCCGACAGCGGGCCACAGAAGACCGGCCCGAGGAACCCGGGCCCCGCCGCGGGCCAGGAGGTGCCCCGATGAGCTTCACCCTGGTCCTGTGGACCCTGACCGTCATCGCGCTGACCGCCGCCCTGTTCGTCACGATGGTTCGGCTCGTCGGCGGCCCCAACACGCTCGACCGCATGATCTCACTGGACATGCTGGCCGCCGTCGCCCAGGGCGGGCTCGGCGTCTACATCGCCTGGACCAAGGACACCACCGGCGCCGCCGCGCTCGTCGCCCTCGCGCTGGTCGCGTTCCTCGGTTCGGTGTCCGTGGCCCGCTTCCGCGTCAGCGACACCACCGGAGTGCCCGAGGAGCCCAAGTCATGACCGACGACCCCCGCGAGATCATCTCCGCCCTGTTCGTGCTCGCCGGGGCCCTGCTGACGCTCGCCAGCGCCATCGGGCTCCTGCGGTTCCGCGACACCCTCAGCCGCATGCACCCGGCGGCCAAGCCCCAGGTGCTCGGCCTGGTCCTCATCCTCTTCGGCGCCGGGATCCGGATCTTCCCGAGTTCCGACCTCGGCATGCTCGTGCTCGCCGCCATCGTCGCCGTGTGTACCGCGCCGGTGATCGCCAACCGCGTGGGCAACGTCGCCTACCGAGAGAGCGTCGAGGACGGCACCATCACCCACGAGGCGCCGGTTCTGGAGAAGTACACCAAGCGGGCGAGCGACCCCCGCTTCCGTCGCTAGCCGTACAGCCCGCGCTGGCTATCCCCGGCCGATAACCCGGTAGCCGGGAAAGACCCGAGCCCCGCCTCCACCCGGAGACGGGGCTCGCTTCGGCGCTGGGCCGCAGCCCGCTGCCGGGCCGACGCCCGGCGCAGAAGAGATCAGTTGCCGGCGACGCCGCCCGGCTGGCGCTCGGCCTCCGGGACCACCGGGCCATCGACGCCGTCGGCCTCGTCGACGCCGACCGGGTCACCATCGAGGCCCAGGCCCGGGTTGGTGGTGGGGGTCGGGGTGCCCTCCAGCCACTCCTCCTCGGAGGCGTCGACGCCACCGGCGGACTCGGGGGCCGGCGACGTGGTGGTGGCGGTGGTGGGATCGAGCGTGTAGCTGGGAAGCGTGTACGGCGCGTCCGGATCGGCAGGCTGCTCGTTGGGCGGGCTGCACGCGGCCAGGCCCAGCGCGAGGGCGAGTGCGGGAGCCGCGACCAGGAGGCGGCGGGCGGTCTGACGCGGGGCCATGGGGGCTCCTTCGATCTCGGGAGGCTGCAAGTCTCTACAGTGCACGGATCCCGCGCGGCGGAATCCGTCGACTCATCATATCCTCAGGCCTTCGCGCCCGAGGCCATGGGGGACGACAGGCCTCAGCGGTCGAGGTCCTGGGTGACGATCACGATCACGCCCGGAGCGTCCGCGGCCATGTCCGCGGGGCGCGGCTTGGCGGAGATGCCGAGCTGGCCCGCGATGGCCTGCGCGGCCTGCTGCTCGCCCGGGCCGGTCCCGTAGAAGGCGGTCGACTCCGCCACGACACCCCGGTTGGACGGCATGTTGGCCACGTCGCCCACCGCGAATCCGGATTCCCGCAGCTGCTCACCGGTCCGGCCCGCGAGGCCGGTGACGGTGCTGTTGTTGTAGATCTGCACGGGTACCGCGGTCGCGGCCGGGGCGCCGGCGTCGGGGGCCTGCCCCTGCTGGCCGTTCTCCCCCGAGGCCGGGTCGGCCGGGGCTGCGGGTTCCTGGTCCGCGCCCGGGGGCAGCGGCTCGCCATCGCCCGGAGCGGGCTGGCCGTCGGAGCCCTGACCAGCGGCCCCCTGCCCCTCGGCGCCCTGGCCGTTCTGGCCGTTCTGCTCGACCTGGGAGGTGCTCTCCTCGACGGCGCTGACGCCCTCGTCGTCGTCGCCACCGAACAGCTGCACCAATCCCACGCCGATCGCCAGCACCACCGCGGACAACAGCACCATCGCGATGGCCCGGTACGGCGGGCCGCTCGGCTCGTCGGCGTAGGGGCCGTCACCCTGCGCGTTCGGGTCGGCGTCGTAGCCGGCGGCGTAGGCGCCGCCGTGCTCCGCGTCGAACTGCCGGTCGTCGTACTGCGGGTTCTCGGACTGGGTGTTCACGCGCCCGAGTGTAGGTCAGTCGAGGCGCATTCCCAGGTTGCGGGCCGCGCGCGCCTTCTGCCTGCTGCTGCGCATGCGGCGCAGCCGCTTGACGAGGAGCGGGTCGGTGGCCAGAGCCTCGGGCCGGTCGATCAGGTCGTTGAGGATCTGGAAGTAGCGGGTGCCCGACATGTCGAACTTCTGCCGGATCGCCTCCTCCTTGGAGCCGGCGAACTTCCACCACTGGCGCTCGAACTCGAGCATCGCCTGGTCCCGATCCGACAGCAAGGGGTCGGCCGCGTGGAGTTCGCTCACGTACTGCTCGCTCTCAGCCTGCCCGCTCCCAGCCTGCCCGTCCCCGACCTGCGCGTCGTGTGCCGTAGCGGCCGCTCGACCCATGTGCGTGCCTCCTCGGTTCGCGATGCGCTGGCACCATGGCCGCGCCGACCCTGCGCTCGGATCACACCGTTGTGATTCCCCCGTAGTGAACCACACCGCTACGACACCCTGCCAGACGCGAAAGGGAGAACAGGCCAGGTGCGCACTAGAATCTGTGTCCATGGCAATCCGTCCCATCGTCATCCTCGGCGACCCCGCGCTTCACGCCCCGACCGAGCCCGTCTCCGAGTCCCCCGAGGAGCTCGCCGCGCTCGTGCAGGACATGTACGACACGATGGATGCCGCCAACGGGGTGGGCCTGGCCGCCAACCAGATCGGCGTGGGTAAGCGCCTGTTCGTCTTCGACTGCCCCGACCTGGACACCGAAGACGGGGGCAGCCTGTCCCGCGAGGAGGTCGAGGCGCGCGGCGGGTGGATCACGCGGCGCGGCTGCGTGGTGAACCCGGTGCTGGAGACCTCGGAGATCCCCGAGACCATGCCCGACCCCGAGGAGGACCTGGAGGGCTGCCTGTCCGTTCCGGGCGTGAACTTCCCGCGCGGGCGCGCCTGGTGGGCCCGGGTCACCGGCACCGACGAGCACGGCGAGCCGGTGTCGGTCGAGGGGTACGGCCTGTTCGCCCGCTGCCTCCAGCACGAGGTGGGCCACCTCGACGGCTTCCTGTACACCGACCACCTGATCGGTCGGAACCGCAAGGCCGCCAAGCGGCACATCCGCGACGAGGGCTGGGGCGTGCCGGGCCTCAGCTGGGACCCGTCGCGTGACCCGGACCCCTTCGCCGACGAGGACGGTGCCGACGACGACTACGACGACGACACCGCCAGCCCGCTTCATGGCTGAGCAGCCGCACGGTTCCCCGGACCCGGCTCACTCCGACCGTGGGCTATCAGGCCGATCGCGCTGGAACAACGGTCGCGAGGTGGCCATCGGCGAGCGGGTGACGGTGCGCCGTCATCTCGCTCCCGGCGAGACCTCACACCTGTACACCGACGTGATCGGCCACGTGGTGACGCTCGAGCCGGAGCTGGTCGTGCGCCGCGAGTCCGGCGAGGAGGTCCGGATCCCGGACGCCGACATCGCCGTGCTCAAGGTGCTGCCGCCGCGGCCGGTACGCGCCCGCGAGATCCGCGCGCACGAGTACGCGGGCGCGCTGGCCTGGCCGGGCACCGAGTACGAGCTCGTCGACGGCTGGTTCTGCCGGGCCGGCGACGACTGGTCGTACCGCCGCGACTCCGCCGTGCCGGTGCTGCCGTGGGCCAGCTGCGCCCGGCTCGACGGGGTCCGCGACTGGTACGCCGCGCGCGGACTGCCGCTGCGGATCGTGGACGTGGACCGGCTGGTCAGGACCGAACAGATGCTGCTCGACGGTCAGCCCGTCGACCCGGCCCGCCTCCGGGCCGACCGCGAGCTGATGCTGTGCACCGCGGACAGCCGCGAGCTGCTGGGCATCGTGGACGCGGCGTTCCCCGCCGACTCCCGGCCCGCCGTGACGCTGGCCGAGACCCCCGGCGACGACTGGCTGGAGCTCTACCACGCCACCGCCGACCTGGACCCCGAGCGCGTGCGGCCCGCGATGCTCGCCACCGCCGACGCCTCGGACGGCGACCCCGCCCCCGGCGGGCACACCGTGTTCGCCCGCCTCTCCGACGGTGGCGAACTGGCCGCGATCGCCCGCGGCGCCGTGACCGCCGGGCCCGACGGGGCGCCCCGGATCGCCGTCTCCTGCGTCCAGACCGCCGCGGGCCATCGGCGCCGGGGCCTGGCCGAGATCGTCACCGGCTCGCTCGTCGACTGGGGCCTGGGCCTCGGGGCGACCGAGTGTCACCTCCACGTCTTCGCGGACAACACCGCCGGACGGGGGCTGTGGACCAAACTCGGCCTGCAGCCGCACCATTCGCTACGGCACCTCGTCGTCGTCGCCCCCTCCTGATCCACTCCCGCGGGGCGACGGACCCGGGGCCGTGTCCCGTGGTCGTCCCCGTGTGTTCACCCACGCACCACTCGCCGCACGAGGACGGGTAATAGACTGGTGCCCATGCGCCTGGCCACCTGGAACGTCAACTCCATCCGTGCTCGTCGTGACCGGGTGGTGTCCTGGCTCGAACGATCCGATGTCGACGTCCTGGCCATGCAGGAGACCAAGTGCAAGGACGATCAGTTCCCGCATGAGGCGTTCGAGGAGATCGGTTACCAGGTCGCACACCACGGTCTGAGTCAGTGGAACGGCGTCGCCGTGGCCTCGCGCGTCGGCCTGGAGGACGTGCAGATCGGCTTCGACGGGATGCCCGGCTTCCACAAGGACCCCGAGGTCTCGCAGGATCCCGAGGCGCGCGCGATCTCCGCGGTCTGCGACGGCGTCCGCGTGTACAGCCTCTACGTGCCCAACGGCCGCGAGCTCGCCGACCCCCACTACACCTACAAACTCGAGTGGCTGGCCCGGCTGTGCGATCACGCGGCCGCCGAGGTGGCCGCCGACTCGAGCGCGCAGATCGCGCTGGTCGGCGACTGGAACGTGGCGCCGCAGAACGAGGACGTGTGGGACATGGAGGTCTTCGAGGGCAAGACCCACGTCTCCGATCCCGAGCGGCTGGCGTTCGCCGCGTTCGACGGCGCCGGCTTCCGCGAGGTCACCCGCGAATACACGCCCGGGCCCGGCGTCTACACGTACTGGGACTACACGGGGCTGAGCTTTCCCAAGCGCAAGGGCATGCGGATCGACTTCCAGCTGCACTCCCCCGCACTGGCCGCCCGCGTCACCGGCGCGAGCATCGATCGCGAGGAGCGCAAGGGCAAGGGCGCCTCGGACCACGCCCCCGTCGTGGTGGACCTCGACTAGACCCTGCCGCCCCCGAGTCGCCTGAAACGCTCGACACCACCTCACGCCAGGAGATCGACCGCATGTCCACGTTCCAGCTGCGTCACTACATCGATCGGCTCCGCGCCGAGGGCTACACGGTTCGCGACGACCACGGCGAGGATCCCGACCTCATCGACATCAATGGCCGGGCCGTGGACACGTGGCGGGAGAACTACCCGTACGACGACCGGATGGACCGGAACCAGTACGAGGTCGAGAAGTACCTGCTGCAGATCGAGCTGCTCAAGTTCCAGCGGTGGCAGGCCGAGACCGGGCACCGGCAGATCATCGTGTTCGAGGGTCGCGACGCCGCCGGCAAGGGCGGCACGATCAAGCGGTTCACCGAGTACATCAACATCCGGCAGTCACGCACGGTGGCGCTGATCAAGCCCACCGAAACCGAGATGCACCAGTGGTACTTCCAGCGCTACGTCAGCCACCTGCCCAGCCGCGGTGAGCTCGTCCTGTTCGACCGGTCCTGGTACAACCGGGCCGGCGTCGAACGGGTGATGGGATTCTGCACCGACTCGCAGTACGAGACATTCATGGAGCAGGCTCCGATGTTCGAGAAGATGCTGGTCGACTCGGGAATCGGGGTGACCAAGTTCTGGTTCTCCGTCACCCGCGAGGAGCAGAAGACCCGGTTCGCGATCCGCCAGCTCGACCCGGTGCGGCGCTGGAAACTCTCGCCCATGGACCTGGAGTCCCTCGACAAGTGGGACAAGTACACGGACGCCAAGGAGGAGATGTTCCGGCGCACGGACACCGACCACGCGCCGTGGATCACCATCAAGTCCAACGACAAGAAGCGGGCCCGCATCAACGCGATGCGCTACTTCCTCAACCAGTTCGACTATCCGGAGAAGGACTCGCAGGTGGTGTTCGCCCCGGACGGCAAGATCGTCCAGCGCGGCAAGGATGCCGTCGGGGACTAGCGCAGCGAGCGCCAGCGAGCGAAGCGATGCCCCCGCGCACAAAACCCGTCGGGGACTGACTGAGCCTGCGAAGGAAGCGCCCCGCGCACAGAACCCGTCGGGGACTGACTGAGCCTGCCTTCCCACGATCGGCGACTGGTTTGTCGACACCATGGCGATTCTTGACGTAGTCACTGCGAGGAATCGACCTGGATTTCGCAGTGGTGCAATCAAACTGCGGATTCGGGGCACACCGCCGACGCCGACGCTCGGGAATGTCTGCCGGCCGCGGGGCATTGCACGGGGTATGAGCCATCTGAATGATCGCGATGTCATCAAGCGTCTGCTGTCCGACAAGGGCCGTTGGGCCGTCGTCGGCCTGTCCACCAACACCGGGCGCACCGCCTACGGGATCGCGGGGTACGTCCGGGACCTGGGCCATCAGATCGTGCCCGTTCACCCCAAGGCCGAGACCGTCTACGGCCAGCAGGGATACCCGGATCTCGCGTCGGTCCCCGGTGAGATCGACGTGGTGGACGTGTTCGTGAACTCCCAGCTCGCCGGTGCGGTGGTGGACGACGCCATCGCCAGTGGTGCGAAGGCCGTCTGGCTGCAGCAGGGCGTGATCGACGAGGCCGCGGCGCAGCGCGCGAAGGATGCCGGCCTCGACGTCGTCATGGACACCTGCCCCGCGATCGAGGCTCCGCGGCTGGGCCTGATCTGACGGCTGACCCCGGAGGGTCTCACTCCGTGGAGTCACGCTCCAGGCGCTTCACGGCCCATCTGTAGACAAATGTCTACAAGTTCGGCAGAACGTGTATACGATCGCCGTCATGACGAGTGCGAACGACGCTTCCCCCTCCCCCTCAGGCGAGTTCGGGGCCCCAGCCGGATTCGCCGGCACCATCACGGAGGACCTGGGTTCCGCGCAGCCGGCGTGGCCCGCACGCCCGCGTCCCGACCGACGGGGACCCGGCGGGGCACCGGACGTGATCGTCATGCTCGTGGACGACATGGGCTACTCGGACATCGGTGCGTTCGGCTCGGAGATCCCCACCCCGAACCTGGATGCCGTGGCCGCGGAGGGCGCCCGACTGACCGATTTCCACGTCACCCCCACCTGCTCGCCCACCCGGGCCGCGCTGATGACCGGCTGCAACTCGCACGCGGTCGGGATGGGAGCGGTCGCGAACGTGGACACCGGCTTTCCCGGCTATGCCGCCGAACTGGCCCCCAACCAGCCGTCCATGGCCGAGGCCTTCCGCGACGCCGGCTACGCCACCATGGCGATCGGCAAGTGGCACCTGTGCCGCGAGCAGGACATGCACGCGTCCGGTAACCGGCATTCGTGGCCCCTGCAGCGCGGCTTTGACCAGTACTACGGCTTCCTCGAAGCCCAGGCCAACCTGCACGCGCCGTCCCAGCTGTACGAGGGCAACAGTCCGGTCCACGTCGAGGAGTACCCGGAGGGCTACTACCTCACCGACGACCTCACCGACCGCGCCGTGCAGATGATCGCCGAGACCCACGCCTCGGATCCCGGCAAGCCGCTGATGATGTACTACGCGCACGCGGCGGTCCACAGCCCGATGCACATCAAGGACGGCGCGGCCGAGGATTTCCGGGGCCGTTACGACGCGGGCTGGGATCAGATCCGCGCCGAGCGCCGGCACCGGCAGGATGATCTGGGCGTGGTGCCGGCCGCCGCCGGGACCGGACCGATGGACGAGGAGCTTGGACCGGACGTCGTCGAGTGGGACTCGCTGTCGGACGACGGCAAGCGGCTTGCCGCCCGCCACATGGAGAACTACGCGGCCATGGTCGTGAGCATCGACGAGTCGGTGGGCCGCATCCGCGAGATCCAACGCCGCCTCGGCCGGCTGGAGAACACGATCTTCGTCTTCTTCTCCGACAACGGCGCGGCCACCGGGGGTTCCGGAGGCACGGTCGGCATGTTCAACTTCCTCGCCAACCTCGACCGCAGCCGCACCCTCACCACCGAGGAGCGCATCGCGGAGGAGACCGGCCGAATCGACGAGCTCGGCGGCCCCGCCTCCTGGCCGCACTATTCCTCGGCGTGGGCGACGGTCGCCAACACCCCGTTCCGGCGCCATAAGTTCAGTACGTACCGGGGCGGGCACCAGGTGTCGTGTGTGATGTCCTGGCCCGCCGGGCTCGGGGAACTGGGAGAAGAGAACGACGACGACGGCGCCATCCGCCACCAGTACGCGCATGTCACGGACATCTTTCCGACCGTGGCCGAGCTGGCAGGGGTGGAGATTCCGAGGAGCCGGGCGGGCCGGGAAGCGCGGCCGCTGGACGGCTCCTCGATGGTGGCGGCGCTGAAGGACGCCGACGCGCCGAGCAGTCACGGCGACCAGTACTACGAGTGCCTCGGTGAGCGCGCGTACTACGCCGGCGAGTTCGAGCTGGTGGCCCGCCACGCCAAGGCGACGCCGTTCTCCGCGGACCGATGGGAGCTCTTCCGACCCGAGAGCGACGCGGTGCAGCTCGAGAACGTGGCCGACCAGCACCCGGAGGTGGTGGCCGATCTCGTGGCCCGCTGGGAGGCGGCGGCCCGGGACAACATGGTGTATCCGATGTCCAACGGCAGTCCGCTGCACTTCTTCCAGCGTGACCCGGCCGAGCAGCGTCTGGCGGTGGAGACCGTGATGGTCCCGGAGACCCCGCCGCTCGAGCGGTTCCGGGCGAGTCAGCTCATCGACGGCCGCGGGTTCACCGTCGAGGTGGCGCTGGGCGCGGACGGCTTCCGGGCCAGTGACGAGGGAGTTCTCTACGCCCATGGAGGCCAGGAGGCGGGCGTGGTCCTCTTCGTGAAGGACGGCGCCCTTCAGGTGGAGCAGAACGCCTGGGGCCGGGCCCTGACCTCGGAGCCGGCCGACATACCGGCGGGCGCGACACGGTTCGGCCTCCGCGTCGACGCTCCGGGCAGAAGCAGGTGGATCGTGGCTCTCGAGATCGACGGTGTCCCGGTCGCGGAGGGGATCGAGTTGACGCAGCTGTCGTGGCTGGTGCCGTTCAGCGGGATCTCGGCGGGCCGGATGCACCGATCACCGGTGTCCGCCGACCTCTACCGTGCGCACGGCATGTTCCCCTACTCGGGCACGTGGGAGACCGTGACCATCCGGCCTGGTGCGTTCTCGCCGGACGCGCCGTCTCAGCTCCTCGATGTCATCCGGACGATGGGCGCGGCCACGCAATAGGGCGGCCACACAACAGAAGGGGCTGCCCCGGGTTCCGTACCCGGAGCAGCCCCGTCCTTCGTCGTCAGACGGCGTCTCGGGTCAGTACCCGGCCGTCGCAGCCGCGCCGACCAGGACGAAGATGAACACCACGTAGAGCACGATCAGCAGTACCACCAGGGCCAGCGAGATCATCCCGAGCTTCTTGACGGTCGCGCTGGCCGCCTCCGCCTCGGCGTGCCGGCCAGCCGCCCACAGCGGGTAGACCTGCAGTGCGCGGGTCATCGCGACGAACGACAGCGGCCAGAAGAACAGGATCGAGGCGACCGCCCATCCCACGTTCGATGGCGGACCGATCTGCGTCGCACCCGCGCTGCCGAACGACGGGTTCTGTGCGGCGTAGTCGGCCTGGGCGTAGCCCGGCTGGCCGAAACCCGACTGCCCGTAGCCCGACTGGCCGGGCGCCCCCTGCCCGTACGCGGACTGCGCGTTGTACCCGGTCTGCGACGAGTAGTCGGTGTAGCCGTTGTCCTGGCCGGAGTTGTCACCCTGGGGCGGGTAGGTCATGTCGATCCTTCGTTCGTGGCGGTTCACTCGAACGCCCAGACTACGCCCGCCACCTGCGTCTCAGCCGCGCGCATGAGACCCGCGCGCGTCAGTTGGCCGCGACGAGTAGCTGATACTCGGGGAACCGGACGAGGAAGCGCCGCACGTAGCTGCACACGGGACGGATCCTGGCCCCGTCGAGCCGCATCCGGGTGAGCACCAGGCTGACCAGCAGCCGCGCGATGCCCTGCTGCCCGAATCGCTCCTCGATGACGGTGTGGAGAAGGATGAAGACCTCGCCGTCCATCTCATAGCCGACGAGCCCCATGAACGTCTCATCGTCCCACAGTTCGAACCGATCGCGATCCGAGTTGTGGACCAGCTTCAACGACGTGGCGGTGGACATCTCGACTCCTTCGGGCCGACGGTGCTACTTCCGGAGACCCTACTCCCCGCGCTACCCTCGGACGGCACAACTTCATAACCCATCCACACGGGAGCCCGCCTCGGAGCGCGGGCTGAGAGGACGACCGGCCGGGTCGTCGACCGTAGAACCTGTCCGGATCATGCCGGCGTAGGGAGTTCTGGAAATCTCATGATTGATCACGCATCTACTGACGCGCGCCCATCTACTTCTGTCGAGGACGTGACGTGCGGCCCCATCTATGCGAGCCACAAGACGTACCTGGGTGTAGAGGCACCGGGGTACGACGACGACAACGCCACCACCCCGCCCCCGTTCACCGACAACACCACCGACGGTCCGGGCGTCACCATGCAGGTGCCGGCCCGCAGGATCGAGCTGACCGACGGCACCTCGTTCGACGTCTACGACACCTCGGGCCCGTACACCGGCTACACCACCGCCGCCGACTGCCACGATCTCGCGGTGGGCCTGCCCCGCACCCGTGAGGAATGGCCACACCCGCGGCCGGTTCCCGTGTCGGTGTCGGCGTCGTCGGTGACGGCGTCGTCGGTGACGGCGTCGTCGTCACACTCGTCACCGTCGCCCGCAGCCACGTCGTCGGGCACTCCCGCGCCTGCGTCGCCGCCCGCGGTCCGCACCCAACTCGCGTGGGCGCGTGCCGGTCTGATCACGCCGGAGATGCGGTTCATCGCCGCACGTGAGGGCGTCGACGTGGAGCTCGTCCGCGACGAGGTGGCCGCGGGCCGGGCCGTCATCCCCGCCAACCACCGCCACCCGGAGAGCGAGCCGATGATCATCGGCAAACGCTTCATGACCAAGATCAACGCCAACATCGGGAACTCGGCGGTGACCAGCTCGATCGCCGAGGAGGTCGAGAAGATGGTGTGGGCCACCCGCTGGGGCGCCGACACGATCATGGACCTGTCCACCGGCAAGGACATCCACGCCACCCGGGAGTGGATCCTGCGGAACTCGCCCGTACCGGTGGGCACCGTGCCGATCTACCAGGCGCTGGAGAAGGTGAACGGCGACCCGGCCGCGCTGACGTGGGAGCTATACCGCGACACCGTGATCGAGCAGTGCGAGCAGGGCGTGGACTACATGACCGTCCACGCCGGGGTGCTGTTGCGGTACGTCCCGCTGGCGGCCACGAGGGTCACGGGGATCGTCTCGCGGGGCGGGTCGATCATGGCCGCGTGGTGCCTGGCCCATCACCGGGAGTCGTTCCTCTACACCCACTTCGCCGAGCTGTGCGAGATCCTTGCGCGCTACGACGTCACGTTCTCTCTGGGGGACGGGCTCCGGCCCGGGTCGATCGCGGACGCCAACGACGAGGCCCAGTTCGCCGAACTACGGACCCTCGGCGAGCTCACGCGGATCGCCAAGGCGCACGGCGTGCAGGTGATGATCGAGGGGCCCGGCCACGTGCCGATGGACAAGATCGTGGAGAACGTGCGGCTCGAGGAACAGTGGTGCGAGGAGGCACCGTTCTACACGCTCGGGCCGCTGGCCACCGACATCGCGCCGGGGTACGACCACATCACCAGCGCGATCGGGGCCGCCCGGATCGCCGAGGCCGGCACCGCGATGCTCTGCTACGTCACGCCCAAGGAGCACCTCGGGCTGCCGAACCGCGACGATGTCAAGACCGGCGTGATCACCTACAAGATCGCCGCCCACTCGGCCGATCTGGCCAAGGGGCATCCGCGCGCGCAGGAGCGCGATGACGAGCTGAGCCACGCCCGGTTCGAGTTCCGGTGGAAGGATCAGTTCGCGCTGGCCCTCGATCCGGACACCGCGCGCGAGTTCCATGACGAGACCCTGCCGGCCGAGCCCGCCAAGACCGCCCACTTCTGCTCGATGTGCGGCCCGAAGTTCTGCTCGATGCGCATCTCGCAGGACATCCGCGACTACGCCGCCGAGCACGGGCTGGAGACCGTGGAGGCGATCGAGGCGGGGATGGCGGAGAAGTCGGCCGAGTTCGCCGATGCCGGCGGGCGCGTCTATCTGCCCCTCAGCGGCGCCTGACCCGGCCCAGCCGCCGGCCCGGCGGGACGCCGGCCCGGCGGGACGCCGGCCCGGCGCCAGCTCGAGCCAACCGGCTGCCGACCGTTCTGTCTCGCGTGGTCGCAAATCATGCTGACGCCGGGACCTGCCCTGGGAAATTGTGAGCGGGTCAGACCACTCGGCGGAATGTGGTCCGCGCAAGCCCCGCCCAGCTTCGGCCCGGCCCCGGCGGGACGTGCGCGCCGGGAATGCACACATCACCTGCACTTACGCGCCCGGAATGGTCCATTCCGGGCGCGTAAGTGCACCAAGATCGGGCGTTCCGGGCGCGTAAGTCGTACCTACCGGCCGGTGGGGCGGCTGCGGGACGCCGGCAGAGGCTGGGCGGCGGCAGAGCGGCCGGGGTGGGCGGCGGCGGGGCCGCGGGGGCCGGGATCAGGCGTCGCGGCGCAGGGTCACCACCAACCCCACGACCCACAGGGCAATACACACCGCGGCGAACCAGGCGAACGCCGGCCACTGGCCCCAGGTGACGAACCCGCGCATGGCTTCGCCCTGCGTCCAGTAGTCACCGTTGGAGAACGGCATCCAGGCGGCGATATCCTGGCCGATCCTGGGGATCAGCGAGACCATGCCCTCGACCGCCAGGATCCACACGAGGAACAACGAGATCGTGCCGGCCGCGTTACGCATCAGGTACGCCAGGCCCATCACCGCGACCGTTCCCAGCGCGGAATAAACCGGGAAGCGCCACAGCAGCGTCAGCCCCTCTCCGGAGAACGGGGTCCACTCGTCGTTGCTGGACAGCACGCCCGCCACGAGAAGCGAGACGATCACCGCGACGGCCACCACGATCATCGACAGCACGACGAACAGCACCGTCTTGGCCACCACGGCCGGCCACCGCGCGGGCGTGACCAGGAAGGTCGACCGGATCGTGTGGTAGCGGTACTCGCCGGTGACCGCGACGATCGCCGCGATCCACACCAGCAGCACCGTGAAGGCGCTGACGCCTGTGATCGCGAACAGCGGTGAGCTCCCGCCACCCGGTGCGCCCGCGACCGGCTCGCCGCCCGAGGACTGCTCGAGCTGGCCCAGGAGAACGGCGATCCCCAGCGCGAGGGCGATCCCGATCCCGTACAGCCAGTAGGCGCTCTTGGTGGTGGTGACCTTGATCCACTCGGACTTGAGAAGGTTCATCGGGCGGACTCCTGACCGTGGTACTCGACGTCCTGGTCGGTGAGGGCCATGAAGGCCTCCTCCAGCGACGCCCGCTTCTCGTGTAGTTCGTGGATCGTGATCCCCAGGCTGGCGGCGAGATCGCCCACCTGGCGGGCGCTCTGACCGTCGATCAGAAACACGCCCTGCTGCGCGTCGAAGTTGGCATTGACCCCCTCCTCGCGCGCCGCCGACGCGAACTCGTCAACGTGCGGGGTACGCAGAACGACCGCCGAGCTGGCCTGGGAGAGGAACTCCTCGACCGACGTCTGGGCGCGCAGCTGACCGCGGCCGATCACCACGAGGTCCTGCGCGGTCTGCGCCATCTCCGACAGCAGATGCGAGGACACCAGCACCGTGCGGCCCTCCGCCGCGCGGGCGTGCATGAACCGGCGGATCCAGAGGATGCCCTCCGGGTCCAGGCCGTTGACTGGCTCGTCGAACATGAGGATCTCGGGATCGCCGAGCATGGCCGTGGCCAGGCCCAGGCGCTGGCGCATACCCAGTGAGTAACCGCCGACCTTGCGACCGGCGACGTCGGCCAGACCGACCAGGGTCAGCACCTCGTCGACTCGCGAGACGGGAATGTCCGCCGCCGCGGCGATCATCTTCAGATGTGAGCCGGCGGAACGGTTGGCGTGGGTCCAGGACGCGTCGAGCAGACAGCCCACCGTCCGCGCGGGAGCGTCCAGCTCCCGGAACGAGACACCGTTGACCAGCGCTTCCCCTGAAGTAGGAGTGTCAAGACCGACGATCATGCGCATCGTCGTGGACTTTCCGGCCCCGTTCGGGCCGAGGAATCCGGTGACGACACCTGGTCGCACCGAGAAGGAGAGGTCGTCGACGGCGGTGGCCGCGCCGAAGCGTTTGGTGAGATTCCGTACCTCGATCATGGGGTCCAGTGTGCCTGCCCCGGCGGCGTGACAGGGAGCCGCCCTTCATCAACCGCCGTACATCAACAGGAGTTGGTCCATCACCGCGGCCACTCCCTCGGGCGCCGTGGGCTCGAGGGATGCGGGGGCCGAGTAGTTGACATTCAACGTCAGGTCGTCGTTCCGCAGGATGTACCTCGCCATGCCCGGCGAATCGTAGAAGACCTCGACTTCTTGGCCGTTGTCCAGGGTTGTGACCTCGTTCGCCGGGTCCGCAGGGGTCTGGCCCTCGACCCAATAATAGAGACTGGTCTCGCTGTACGGGCCCTCCTCCCAGGTGCACGTGGGCGAGGAACTGGCCCCTCGACCCCGAACCAGGTCGGCGGGATCCAAGGAGAGTCCGACCAGGAACGACTCATCCAGTCCGCACGGATCGATGTCCTCGGTGTTCGGCGCCTCGCTCACGCTCTCGGTGACGGTCTCGCCGTTCTGCGTGTGCGTGACCTCCGAGACAACGCACCCGCTCGTCAGGAGGACAGCCAATGACGCGACCGGGACGAATCTCGTTCCGCGCACGCGGCGTCGCAGCGGTCCCGGAACAGTAGCCGTGGCAATGTTCACGGGCCTTATTATGCTGCATTCTCCTCGCCGATCGGCCGGTTCTCGACGCGGGTTCCGGCGGTGGCCGTGAACGGATATCCGGTGCGCACCGGGCCTGCGGCCCGGCTTGCGGAGCCTAAACTCTCAGCATGGACGACGACGCCACCTCGGACCCCGACCGGAACATCCCCGCGGTGCGGGCCTCGGATGCCGAGCGCCACGAGACCGCCCGGATCCTCCAGGAGGCCTTCTCCGAGGGTCGGCTCACCGTCGCCGAATTCGACGAACGCACCACGCAGGCCTACCAGGCACTCTTCCGGACCGACCTCGCCGAGCTGACGGTCGACCTCTCGCCGGCCCGGCGGCAGTTCGACCCCCGACCGGCTCCGGAGTCCGACGTGCGCCCCGAGCCGCGCCACGACCGGGTCCCGGCGAACCGCGTGACCGGCCAGCCCGGCACTAGCGCGTCGGTGGCGGTGATGAGCGGATGCGAACGCTCCGCCGTGTGGACCATCGCCGACTCCCACACCGCGGTGGCGGTCATGGGCGGCATCTCGATCGACCTGCGGGAGGCCGACCTGCAGTCTCGGGAGACCACCATCCGCGCGTTCGCTGTGTGGGGCGGGATCGAGATCATCGTCCCCGACGACATCCACCTCGTGATGGACGGGTTCGGCCTGATGGGCGGGTTCGCCGAGGACCGAAGCACCTGGAAGGAGGACCCGCGGCCGGTACGGCAGGCCCCGCCCGGAGCGCCGACCGTCCGGGTGACCGGCCTGGCGCTGATGGGCGGCGTCGGGGTGCGACGCGTGCCGCGCCCGGAGCGCTGACCGGCGCCGACGCACCCGCCCCGGCGGTGGACCGGCCTCGCTGACCGGCGCCGACGCACCCACCCCGCCGGGCACGCCGGGCCCCGCCCGGAGCGTCAGTCGATCGGCGGGCTCGAGGCCTGCGCCCAGAACCGCTTGGGGATGCGGCCGGCCAGCCTGGCGGCGTGCCCGGCACGGACGGCCTCGCGCATCGCGGCGGCCATGAGCGGCGGGTTCTCGGCCCGGGTCACGGCGGTGGCCAGCAGGACGCCGTCGCAGCCGAGCTCCATGGCCAGGGCCGCATCGGAGGCGGTGCCGATCCCGGCGTCGCAGATCACCGGCACGCCGGCACGCTCGACGATCATCTCCAGGTTGTGCGGGTTGGAGATGCCCAGCCCGGTGCCGATCGGCGCGCCCAGCGGCATGACCGCCGCGCAGCCCACGTCCTCGAGACGGCGGGCGAGCACGGGGTCGTCGGTGGTGTAGGGCAGGACGACGAAACCGTCATCGACCAGGTCTTCCGCCGCCTCGACGAGTTCGATCGCATCCGGCAACAGGGTGCGCTCGTCGGCGATCACCTCGAGCTTGACCCAATTGGTGCCCAGCGCCTCGCGAGCCAACCGGGCGGTCTTGACCGCCTCGGCCGCGCCCCGGCAGCCGGCCGTGTTGGGTAGGGCGCGTATGCCGAGCTCGCGCAGCATCCCCAGCAGGCCCGGCCCGCCGGCGCCCAGCCGCATGTCGACCTTACGGATCGAGACGGTCGTCAGCGCGGTGCCGGAGGCGATGAGCGCCTCGCGCAACACCTCCTGGTTTCCGGCCCCGCCCGTGCCGGTGATGAGCCGCGAGCTGATCTCCTCGCCCGCGATCACCAGCGGCGAGTCCAGCACCGCGGCGACCTGCGAGGCGACGTTCGAGTCGAGGGACGCCCCGCTCGGCGCGGTGGCCACGGAACCCGCCACCGAACTCGACACGGAGGCCTCGACGGAACCCGCGGCGGAGACTGCGGCGGAGCCGGCCGGGTCAGCCACCCTGGACCGCCGTGAGGACGTCCACCTCCGCGCCGGCGCCCAGCGGGGTGTCGTCCCAGCTCGAGCCGGGCACCACCATGCCGTCCACAGCGATGGCCACCCCATCGTCGGGCAGGTCCATCGCGGTGACCAGGGTGCGGACGGTGGCGCCGTCGGTGAGCGTGCGGTCCTCACCGTTGACGGTGACGATCATGAAGCCTCCTGGATACGACAAGTGCCTGTCCACCACGGTAGTCACCCGCGGCGGAACCTGTCGGCCCGGGCCGCCCGCGCCGCCTCCGGGACGGGCGCCCCCTGCAGTTCTGCCGCCACGGTGGCCGCGGTGATCGGGGTCAGTGCGATCCCGTTGCGGCCGTGCCCGGTGGCGTGGATGAGCCGCGGGTCGTCGGGGTCGACGCCGAGGATCGGCAGGTTGTCCGGCGTCATGGGCCGTAGCCCGGCGATCATCTCCGCCAGTTCGTACTCGCCGATGCCGGGGAAGATCGTCTCGGCGTCGGCCAGCAGGTCGCGCACGCCGGCCACGGTGACCTGCCGGTCATCGCCGTGCTCGTACTGCGTGGCGCCCACCACGAGTCCGCCGTCGCGCGGCACGAGGTACAGCGGCCGCCCGCGCACGAACGCCCGGATGACTCCCCGCGGCGGGTCCTCGCAGCCGGGCCTGGCCCGCAGTCGCAGGACCTCCCCCTTGACGGGCCGGATCGGCAGCCCGGCGAGAGCCGCGGAGCCGGAGCCCGCGGCCAGGACGACGCGGTCCGCGTCGACGTCGTCGTCCAGCGAGGCCACCTCCTCGCGAACCCACGTCACCCCCTCGGCGCGGCAGGCCCGGGTCAGCGCGGCGAGCAGGATCCGGTTGTCGACGGCGCCCTCCGAGTCCATGCGGTAGGCGGCGCGCGCGACGCGCGCCAGGGAGGGCTCGGCCTCGCGCAGTTCGCGGCGGGTGACGCGTCGGAGGTCGGCGTCGTTGATTCCCCCGACGACGACGTCGTTACCCAACGCCCACGACATGGCCATGTCCAGGTCGCGCGCATCCGCGTCGTCCACGGCGAGCATGTGCGTGTGGGTGGCGCTGCGGATCGGCGGGCCAGGCGGTGTGTGCGGGGCGAGGGCCTCGAGGAAGTCGGGCCACAGGCGCAACGAGGCCACACCCAGCGCGAAGACGGACTCCTCGCCGGGCCAGGCCTCGCTGAAGGGGGCGAGCATCCCGCCGGCCACCCAGCCCGCGCCCGAGGTGGGGACGCCGCCGGGGCCGGAATCGTCGGGCTCGTAGATCACCACTTCAGCCGCCGTCCTGGTCCTGGCGATGGACCACGCGCAAGCCAGGCCGATCACCGAGCCGCCGATCACCACGACCCGGCGGGCCCCGACACGAGCGGCGCCGGTATCGGCATCGCCGGCGGTCTCGCGGATGGCCTCGGCGGCCACTGGGTCGGCGGTGGGGTCGGGCGCGGTCATGACGGCCAGCCTAGTGGGGCGTGGCCTACGGTTGAGCCCATGACCTCCCGCGCCGTCAGCCTTCGCGCCCGCCTCGCCGATGCCCGCCTCTACCTCTGTATTGACGCGCGACGGCATCTCGACGAGCAGGCCCGCGAACAGGGCTGGACGGGCGAGTATCCGGCGCTGCGGCGTGACGTCACCGCCGCGCTGGCCGGCGGGGTGGACCTCGTGCAGCTACGGGACAAGAACTCGGCCGGTGAGCGGGAGCAGGGTCCGCTGGAGGCCGGGCACGAGCTTCAGGCCCTGGCCGTCATGCGCGAGGTGTGCGACGCCCATGGCGCGCTGCTGTCGGTCAACGATCGCGCCGACATCGCCGCGGCCGCCGGCGCCGACATCCTGCACATCGGCCAGGACGACCTCCCGGAGGAATGGGCGCGCCGGATCATCGGCGACGACATGATTCTCGGCATCTCCTGCCATGCGTCCGACGAGGTCGACGCCGCCGCCGCGGACCCGCTGTTCGATTACTTCTGCACAGGGCCCGTCTGGCCCACGCCCACCAAGCCGGGGCGGCACGCTCCGGGGCTGGAGCTGGTGCGGCACGCCGCCGGGCTCGGCAGCCGTGCGGGCGCGGAGCCTGGAGCGGGGGCGGGTGCAGATGTGGGTGCTGGCGCGGAGGCAGGCATTGTCGCGGGCGCGACTGCGGCGGGGAAGCCGTGGTTCGCGATCGGCGGGATCGATTCCGACAACCTGGGCGAGGTGCTGGCCGCGGGCGCGAGCCGGGCCGTGGTGGTCCGCGCGATCACCGACGCCGCCGACCCCACTGCCGCCGCCCGCCGGTTGCGCGACGCCCTCGGCTGACCGCCCACGACCGCAGCCCGCCGGACCGCCCGGCCGCTGGCCGCTGGCCGCTGGCGAAACCTTGTTGGCACCACTGCGAAGATTCGTCTCGATCCTCAACGTGGCGCCGACGCTTCTCGCAGCCATGCAGACACAGTTCCCGGGCGGGGCGCGAAACGCTTCCGCTACCCGGTGAGATCCTTGGTCACCGTGCGACGAAGCACCTGACGTGGCTTGCGCTCGAGGGAATCGCCGTCTTGTCGTCGTGCCCTCGGGCTCGTCCCGCCCTGCCGCGGTGCGCCACCGCCGCGCTCACCGCCCCGCTCGCCACCGCCGCGCTCGCCACCCTCGGCCCCGCCGCCACCGCGCCGGCCCCACGAGTCCGGCGCCAGGTTCGGCACCAGCGTCAGCAGCTTCCCGAGGCCGCGTGCGGGCCACTCCACGACGGCGTGGTCGACCTGCACGGACGCGCGACGGCCGCGCAGGACGAGGGTCATGACGCCGTTGTCGAACCACACCCCATCCGTCACCCGCCACCGCACGGCGGGTTCGCGCACGCCGACCGCTCGGGCCAGACGGCGCGTGAGCGCGGGCACCGGCTCCCGCACCGACAGGCGGTTCACCACGCGGATCGGCTGGTGCAGCGGATTCCGGAACGGCGACATGACCAGCTGGTGTACACGCGTCGGCGAGTCGGCCGCGGCCGGAGCGGTGAGGTCGATCTCCTCGAGGTAGGAGCAGTGGACGTCGCCGCCGAGCATGAGGATCGATGCCGGCGCGCGCCCGCCCTCGCGAGCCGCGACCTCGGTGAGCAGGCCGACGAGGTCGTCGAAGCTGCTGCGGAACGCGGCCCAGTGCTCGAGGTCGACCGTCAGTCGTATCCACTCCCCGACCCGCGCGCTGACCGGCTTGTTCGGCCGATCCCGCGCCGTCACCTCGTTCCAACCCTCCACGTGATGCAGCGCCGGCAGCATGAACGCTGGCAACGACGAGCCGATCACCAGATGGTCCACGTCCGCGTCCAGGCAGGCGCGGCGCGTCCACTCCCACTCACCGTCGTCCATCACGCGGCGATCCCCGGGCTCGAGGTGGCGGGAGGCGCGCACGTCGAGCATCACGACCCGCACCCGGCCGAAGTCGCGCTTGAAACTCCACTGGGAGGCGCCCCGCTCGCAGTCGGCGGCCACGGCGAAGTCGGACAGGATCCGCTCGCGCTCGGCGTCCGAGTCGGCCGTCCTGATCGCCTGGTAGACGGAGTTCTCGTCGAGCTCGTCCGGCGCCAGGTTGCCGAGGTGTTGGTAGACGAAGTAGCTGGCGAACGCCCCGATCACCCGGTCGCGCCACCACGGCTGCGCGGTCATCTCGCGGCGCCACGAGTGCGAGGAGTTCCAGTCGTCGCGCAGGTCGTGATCGTCGAGGATCATGCAGCTGGGCACCGTCGACAGTAGCCAGCGCACGTCCGGGTCCCGCCACGACTCGTGGTACAGCCACGAGTACTCCTCGAAGTCGCAGATCTCGCCGGAGACGTCGCGGTCGCCGCCCGCCCCGGCCGAGTCGCGCACCGCCTGTGGGCCGCCACCCGCGCGCCGACGCTCGGCCAGCCGTTCGGCGATCTCACGGCTGGGGATGTCGGCGTACACCTGGTCGCCGAGCAGCAGCATCGCGTCGGGCCAGTTGTCATGGTCGGTGTGGGCCATCTGATGCGACAGCGCCACCAGCGCGTCCGCGCCGATCTTGCGCAGCGCCGCCGGGGTCTGGCTCTCGCCGCGCCGGCACGAGCCGAACGCCAGCCGCACCGTGTCGTCGGCGCGCGGCGTGCGGATCACGCTGGGTCGGTCGGGGTCGAGCGGCCAGGCGGCCCGGCCGTCGAGCTCCAGCTCGTACGGCGTCTCGACGCCCGCGCGCAGCTGCCGCAGGTGCAGAACCGCGAAGTGATGCCCGAACACGCCCCAGCTCGCCTCGGTGACCTCCTCGCCGCCGGCACGGATCGTCACCCTGCACGGGTCGGACACCTCGACCCACACCGTGGCATCGGTGGCGTCGACGTACCGCAGCAGCGGGCCGACGAGGATCTCGGGACTCGGACTCATGACGACCAGTGTGCACGCGCGCGACGCGGACGGCCCTCGGATCGGGGTGGGAGGCGACGGCCCGGGCAGGTGAGCGGCGCGCGACGGGCGGCGCAGGCGGTGGGTTGTCGGCGTGGAACGAGCGCGGGTGAGCGGGCGCGGGTCAGCCGAGCAGGGCGCGGGGCCCGACGACGACAACACCCTCCGGCAACCGGGCCCGCAGTCCCCGATCGGCCGTCACGACCACCACTCGTCGGGGCCCGCCGTCCAGCTCGGTGGCCAGGCCGACGATCGAGTCGTCGCCCTCGCCGGTGGCGCGGTGCACGACGAACGGCCCGGAGTGCTCGGCCGCACGGGCGGCGCCCTCGATCACGGCGTGCGCGCGGGCCACCCAGCCGAAGCGAACGGGGGCGTCGCCGTCCGCCGGCAGTTCGATCGTGCGGGGCATTCCGGCCCCCAGCTCGTCGAGAAGTGTGGCGGTGGCGCCGGCGCGGTCCTTCCACCAGCCGTTGGGCCGCGAGCCCACCACGTTGGCCACGTCCACGACCAGCTCGACCGGCTCGGTGCGCAATCCGTCCGCCCAGGCGGCGGCGAACGCGGGCATCAGCGGCAACTCCGAGACCAGTGTCTCGGGCACCCAGCGCAGCTCGAGGCTCTCGTTGTTCGGCACCGTCTCCAGCGCGCTGGGCGCATCCGCCACGACGGTCGTGTACGTCCACTCCACCCGGTCCTCGGAGATCTGCACGAGCGGCGGGATCCGTGGACCGCCCCGCGTGGGTTGCCCGGAGGAGGCCTGCGCCGCGGCCCCGGACGTGGACCGGGTGTCGGTGGTGGCGTTGTCGTCGTCGGACTCCGGGTGGTTCTGATCCGGGCGCAGGCGGCTCAACATCCGCGCCACATGCCGCATGTCCAGCCCCGGGCGGTGCCAGACCGTGCCCGGCATCCGGGAGGTCACCCGCTCGGCGCGGACCACCACGTCGGCGGGGCGGATCTCCGCCTCCTCCTCGGTCTCGCGCAGCGCGGCCACGGCCGCGTCCTCGTGCGAATCCCGCGCGCCGCCCGGCAGCGCCCACGTGTCGCCCGACGCCGTCCACACCGCGCGGTGCTGCAGCAACACCAGCGGGATGTCGGGGTCGGTGGGGTCGGCGGCGCGCAGCAACAACCCGGCCGCGCCGAAGCGCCCCCACCGGCGGTCGCCCGCGTCGGACACCACCCAGCCGTTGCCGTCTCCCTCTTGCACGACCACCGGCCGACCACCTTCCTGCGCGCTGCCCGCCCCACGGTTCGGGCGTGACCTTGCCTACTCGCCGACCAGTCTGCCCGACGCGGCGCCGCCACTTCACTAACCTGGGACACACTCCCGTCGGATCCGCGTCCCGGCGGGCCGGGACCGGGGAGGTGAACCACGCGATGAGCGCCCCCACCCTGCCCCGAGCCAAGTACCCCGCCGGCACCGGTTCCGGCGCGGAAGCGGAGTCCTCCACGCTCGTCCAACCCCGCCGCCACGTGCGCCGGCGCGCGGCCCGGATGTGGTTGGACGTGCTCACCACGCCGGGGCGGATGTCGGTGTTCGCGGTGCTGGCGCTCATCGCGGTGCTGGCCGGCGGGATCGTCGCGTCCGGCACCATCACGCAGCGGCAGAGCCACCACGAGACGCTGCTCGCGGAGGTCGAGCCGGTCGCCAACGCCTCCCAGACCCTGTACAGCTCGCTGACCATCGCCGACTCCGCGGCCAACACGGCGTTCATCACCGGCGGGATCGAACCGGCCGAGCTGCGCGACCGGTACCTGCAGGCCATCGCCTCCTCGTCGGCCGCGATCATCGCCGCCTCCCAGGGCCTCGACCGCACCGACTCCGAATCCATCGACCAACTCGCCGACATCAACGCGCAGCTGGCCACCTACACCGGGCTCGTGGAGACCGCGCGCACCAACAACCGCGTCGCCAATCCGGTCGGCTCGGCGTACCTGGCGTCGGCGTCATCGCTGATGCAGGACACGATCCTGCCCGCCGCCGCCGACCTGTACGACCGGCAGTCCACATCCGTGGGAGAGTCGGACCGGGAGTGGTCATCGCCGCCGTGGGGGTCGTTCTTCCTGCTGGGGCTGGCGATCACCGTGCTGGTGGTGCTTCAGCAATGGCTGTGGCGGCTCACCGGGCGGCGGATCAATCCGGCGCTGGCGCTCGCGTCGCTGCTCATGGTGGCGACGATGCTGCTGACGATGATCGCCGGGTTCCTCGCCGCGAACGACAACGCGCGCGGGCTGTCCGAGGGGGCGGCGCCGATGAACGAGTTGACCCGGCAGCGGATCAACGCGCAGAAGGTGCGCGCGCAGGAGACGCTCAACCTGGTGCGGCGCACCGATCCTGAGGGCTCGGCCGCCGAACGCGCCGCCACGCTGGGCGGTGTGCGGGACACGCTCACGGTCTATTTGGGCGACGACGAGCCCGGCGGCGGCACCGACATCAGCCTCGACGAGAACGGGGCGGTCACCGCGGCGATCGAGTTCCTCGACCAGTGGATGGCCGCGCAGAACCGGGCCGACTCGCTGTACCAGCAGGGCGACTACCAGGGCGCGATCAGCATCTCGTCCGGGCAGGAGGCCGGCGACTCGGGCGCGGCGTTCGACGAGTTCGACCAGTCGATGCAGGAGGCCATCGAGGAGGCGCGGGAGACGCTGCGCACCCGGATCGACAAGGCGCGCCGCACGTCGTCGGCCGGGCCGGATCTCATCATGGCGCTGTCCACGCTCGCCGCGTTCGCGGTCGTGGTGGGGGTCGCGCCGCGGATCAGGGAGTACCTGTGAGTCGGCGGGGTGGGGTGCGCGGCGGCGCGGCGCGGGGCGGTGCTGCGCGGCGCGGCGCGGTGCGGGTTGGCGATGTGTTGGGCGGCGCGGCGCGGGGCCGCGTCGTGGTGGGCCGCGCCGTGCGGGGGCTGGTCGGGAGTGCGCTGGTGGCGGCGCTGGCGGTGACGAGCGCCTGTGGTGTCGACGACGACGAGGGCGGCCTCCCCGACGCCCCCGCGGACTCGACGTCGATCGACTCGGCCGACGCGGGGATCCCCGAGGTCGACGCGGTGATGCCGCTGCCCGCGGGGGCCGTGATCAGCACCGGAATCCCGGGTGAGCTGCCGGCGGAGGACGACTCCTGTAATCCCCTCGCCAGCCTGCGGCCCGACGACGCCGACCCGGAGGAACGCGTCCCCAAGATCATCGAGCGCGGGCGGCTCATCGTGGGCCTGGACCAGGGATCCAATCTGTTCTCCTTCCGCGACCCCGCCACCGGCGAGCTGACCGGCTTCGACGTGGACCTGGCGCGCGAGATCGCCGACGACATCTTCGGCAATCCCGACCAGGTGGAGTTCCGGTCGCTGACGTCGGCGAACCGCATCGAGGCGCTCGAGGACAACCAGGTGGATCTGGTCATCCGGTCGATGTCCATCACGTGTGAGCGGCGAGAGCAGGTGGCCTTCTCCGCCCCGTACTACCAGGCCTATCAGCGGGTGTTGGCGGTGCGCGGGTCCGGGATCGAGGACCTCGAGGATCTCGAGGGCAAGCGCGTCTGCGTGGCCTCCGGGACCACGTCCGCCGCGCGGCTGTGGGCGGAGCTGGACCGGATCACGGTGCTGTCGGTCAACACGTGGGCGGACTGCCTGGTGGCGATCCAACAGAACCAGGTCGACGCCATCACCACCGACGACGCGATCCTCGTGGGCATCACCGCCCAGGACCCGTACCTGGAGATCGTGGGCCCGCAGCTCGCGGCCGAGCCGTACGGGGTGGGGATCGCCAAGTCGACGCCGAGCCACAACACCGACGGGCTGGTCCGGCAGGTCAACTCGACCCTCGCGCGGATCCGCGCCGACGGCACGTGGAACCGCATGTACTCGACGTGGCTCTCCGGCCTGGGCTCGAGCCCCGGCATGCCGGCGCCGACCTACCTCCCGGAGCCGCAGCAATGAGCTACCGCAAGTGGGATGAGGGGCCTGAGGGCGACGAGCCCAGCGTCGGCACACAGGCCACGATGCACACGGAGGCCGTCACCGTGACCGGCTCCGTCGAGGCCACGGGGGGCACAGCGGCGACCGGGGGCGCCGGGGCGTCGGGCGGAATGGCGTCGACCGGTGGGATGCCGTCCACCGGGGGGATGGAACACACCGGCGCGATGGAGGCGACCGGGTGGATGCCGTCCACCGGCGGGATGGAACACACCGGCGCGATGCCCTCGACCGGCACCGTGGACGTCACGGGCGCGGTCTCCATGACCGGCTTCCTCGGGGACACCGACCCCGGCCGCCGGCACGAGGACGACGACCCCGAGCCCCTCACCGAAGCCGTGCCCGGCCCGGCGTCGTCGAGCCGCACGACCGACACCAGCCCCGGCGAGCGGTCGAGCACCGGCCCCTTCCGGCTGCGCCACCCCGACAAGCCGGAGGACAAGCCCAGTCTGGCCGCCGAGGGTCTGGTCGACCTGCCGTACATCATCCCGGTGGACCCCACCTCGGCCATGCTCACGCCCGAAGAGATCGAAGCCGAATGCGTTGCCTCGAACGGTCGTCTCCCCCGCCCCGAGCTGCGCTACGGCGACCTGGTGGCCGACCAGTACGAAGTCCGCGGCGCGCTCGCACACGGCGGGATGGGCTGGATCTACCTCGCGGTCGACCACAACGTCTCCGACCGGTGGGTCGTCCTCAAGGGCCTGCTCCACGCCGATCAGGCCGAGGCGCAGGAGGTGGCCGTCGCCGAGCGGGAGATCCTCGCCGAGCTGTCCCACCCGTCGATCGTGCGAATCTACAACTTCATCCACGACGACTGGGCCACCTCACCCTCCCACGGCGGCTACATCGTCATGGAGTACGTCGGCGGCCCCAGCCTGCGGGACGTTCGGCGGTCCGCGCCCGGGCGGGTGCTGCCGGTCGAGAAGGCCATCGCGTACGTGCTCGAGGTCCTCCAGGCCCTCTCGTACCTGCACTCGGTGGGGCTGGTCTACAACGACCTCAAGCCCGAGAACATCATGCTCACCGAGGATCACGTGAAGCTGATCGACATGGGTGCCGTCTCCGGTGTCGGCGACTACGGGCACATCTACGGCACCCCCGGCTTCCAGGCGCCCGAGATCCCCGAGACCGGCCCCACGATCGCCTCCGACCTCTACACCGTCGGCCGTACCCTGGCGTCGCTGATCGTGCGGCTGCCCGTGGTGGAGGGCCGGTACGCGCACGGCATCCCCTCCCCCGTCGAGGAGCCCGTCTTCAGCCGGTACGACTCCCTGTACCGGTTCCTGCTGCGCTCCACCAACGACGACCCCACCATGCGGTTCCGCAGCGCGACCGGCATGGCCGGGCAGCTCATGGGCGTGCTGCGCGAGGTGTTGGCGCTGCGTACCGGGGTTCCGCACCCTGCGTTCTCGCAGGTGTTCTCGCCCCAGCGATCGACGTTCGGCACTTTGTTCACCGTCGAGCCGACCGACTTCCTCGTCGACGGCCACGCCCGCGACACGACCCTCACCGGGGCCGAGCTCGTCGATGCCCTGCCCGTGCCGCTCATGGAATCCACCGACCCCGCGAGCCGGATCCTCGCCGCCACCTCGTACACCTCCGTCGAGCAGCGGATCGACACACTGCTCGAGCTGTACTCCGCCGAAGATTCGGAGGCGCGGGAGAGCGTGGGCGTCATCATGTCCCTCACCCGCGCCTACCTCGACAGCGGGGACCTCGCGGCCGCCGAGGCGTTGCTGGAGTCGCACTCGGACCGACTGGCATCGGAATGGCGGCTGATCTGGTACGTCGGGGTGATCGACCTCCTCAAGGGCAACCCGGTGGGGGCCTACCCGAAGTTCCAACAGGTGCTGACCGCCATGCCGGGCGAGAACGGCCCCAAGCTCGCGCTGGCCGCGACCGCAGAGCTGATCCTCGACGTGTGCCCCGAGAGCGACCGCAACCGCTGGGCCCGCTCCAGCGAGCACTTCTACCGGACCGTGTGGTCGGTGGATCGCTCGGTGATCAGCTCCGCATTCGGCCTGGCCCGGCAACTGCAGCGACGCGGCGAGGTCGCGGCCGCCATCGCCGAACTCGACCGGGTCTCGCCCAGCTCCCGCTATTCCTCACTGGCCAGCCTGACCTCGATCCTGTTGCTGTGCCAGGGACGGCCGCTGGAGGAGACCGAGGAATCGCACCTCCGCGAAGCCGCCCGGCGGGTCAACTCGCTGCCCGCCGGCGAGCACCGCGCCTTCCAGATCCGGCTCACCGTGCTCACCACGGCCTTGGACTGGACCAAACTGCCGGGTAACGAGCCGTCGCCGTCGCCGCTCATGCGGGGGGTGCCGTTCACCGACTTCGGGCTGCGCAGCGGCGCCGAGACCGTGCTGCGCACGCTCGCCAGGTCCACCGAGACCCGCCAGCAGCGGTTCCGGCTGGTGGATCAGGCCAACAGCATCCGGCCGCGCACCCTGTTCTAGAGCCCTCGGACGTGTCGACGTTCGACGGGCCGACCTGGCCGGGGCCAGGTCGGCGGGTCAGGCCAGGGTGTCAGGCGTCGGGGCCGAGGCCGAGGACGTCGTCGCAGGCGCGGGCGATCGCCAGCTCCTCGTCAGTGGGAACGACGAGCACCTTCACGCGGCTGTCCGGAGCCGAGATGAGGCGTTCGCCGGAACCGTTCTCGTTGGCCTCCGCGTCGATCTGCACCCCCCAGTCCCCCATCGTGGACAGCGCGTCCGCGCGGAGCCGGGCGACGTTCTCGCCGACGCCGGCCGTGAACGTGATCGCGTCGACCTGACCGAGCACCGCCCAGTAGCCGCCGATATAGCGGCGCAGGCGATGGATCACCACGTCGTAGGCGAGGACGGCGTCGTCGTCGTTGTCGTCGACACGGGAGAGCAGCTCGCGGAAATCACGCGCGCCCGACAGGCCCTCCAACCCGGACTGGCGGTTGAGCAGGGTCGAGACATCGCCCGGCGACATCCCGCGGTCCCGGATCAGGTGGATGATCAGGCCCGGGTCCAGGTCGCCGGGGCGGGTGCCCATGACCAGGCCCTCCAGCGGCGTCAGGCCCATGGAGGTGTCGACGGCGCGGCCCGCAGCGATCGCCGACGCCGAGGCGCCGTTACCGAGGTGGAGGACGATCTGGTTGAGCTCGTCGTAGGGACGGTCGAGGACGGCGGCCGTTCGACGGGAGACGAACTCGTGGCTGGTGCCGTGGAAGCCGTAGCGGCGCAGGTCCCAGCGGCGGGAGGTCTCGCGATCGATCGCGTACGTGTGGGCGGCGGCCGGCAGGGTGTGGAAGAAGCCGGTGTCGAACACCGCCACGTGCGGCAGGCCCGGGAGCAGCTCTCGGGCGACGCGGATGCCACGCAGGTTGGCCGGATTGTGAAGCGGGGCGAGGAGCTCGAGCTTCTCGATGTCCGCCTCGACCTCGGGGGTCACGAGGACCGGCTGGTGGAACTCCGGCCCGCCGTGGACCACGCGGTGGCCGATCGCCTCGACGCCCAGGTCCGTGGGGTGGACGTGCAACTCCCCGGCGAGCTCGAGGACGCGGCCGAGGGCGGCGGTGTGGTCCGGGAACGCCCCCTCGGCGGTGCGCTCGTCGGCCGACTCCCCGGTCATCGCGGTGCGGCGAACCGTGAGGGAGCCGGTCGGCTCACCGATCCGCTCGACCAACGCCCACGCGAGCTCGTCTTCCCCGGCGGTGTCGAGGATCTGCAGCTTGAGCGAGGACGATCCGGAGTTGATGACGAGCACGCGGGTCATGAGCGGCTTCCGTTCTTGTCGGCGGGGCCGGAGGAGGTGTCACCGGAGGGGGCGGGGTTCTCGGCGACGCCCTGGGCCTGGACTGCCGTGATGGCGACCGTGTTGACGATGTCCTCGACCAGCGCGCCGCGGGACAGGTCGTTGATCGGCTTGCGCAGGCCCTGCAGGACCGGGCCGATCGCCACCGCGCCCGCCGTACGCTGTACGGCCTTGTAGGTGTTGTTACCGGTGTTGAGGTCCGGAAAAACCAGAACCGTGGCGCGGCCCGCGACCGGGGAGTCCGGCATCTTCTTCCTGGCGACGGTCGGGTCGATGGCCGCGTCGAACTGCAATGGACCGTCCACGAGGAGGTCGGCCGCGGAGGCGGACGAGTCGCCCGCCGCGGCGATCGCGGCAGCGGCGGGGTCGGAGCTGGCGTCCGGGTCGGTGGCGGGGTCGGAGCTGGCGTCCGGGTCGGTGGCGGGTTCGGAGCCGGGGTCCGAGTCGGTGGCTGGTTCGCCGTCGGCCGCGGAGTCACCGTCGGCCGCGGCCTCCGCGATACGCGAGCGCACGATGGCGGTGGCGTCACGGACCTTGTCCACGTCGGCACCGCTGCCGGAATCACCGGTGGAGTACGAGAGCAGCGCGACCCGGGGATCGATCCCGAACCGGGACGCCGTCTCCGCCGACGACAGCGCGATGTCGGCGAGCTGCTCGGCCGTCGGATCGGGCACGACCGCGCAGTCGCCGAAGGCCAGCACGTGATCCGACAGGCACATGAGGAACACGCTCGACACGGTCTTGACGCCCGGGCGGGTGCGGATGATCTCCAGCGCCGGACGGATGGTGTGCGCGGTGGTGTGGGCGGCGCCCGAGACCATGCCGTCGGCGAGCCCGGTGTGGACCATCATCGTGGCGAAGTAGGAGATGTCGAGAATGCGGTCGCGGGCCACGTCCATCGTCATGCCCTTGTGCTTGCGCAGCTCGGCATACTCGACCGCGAACTTCTCAGCGTGCTCGCTCGTGCGCGGGTCGAGGAGCTGCGCCCCCGACAGGTTGATGCCCAACTCGTCGGCGCGGCGCCGGATGGCGTCCACATCTCCGAGAATCGTCAGGTCGGCCACGTCGCGACGGAGCAGACGGCCGGCCGCGTGGAGGATGCGGTCGTCGTCGCCCTCGGGAAGAACGATGTGACGACGATCGGCACGCGCACGCTCGAGGAGCTGGTGCTCGAACATCTGCGGCGTCATCACGTCGGGGGTGTCGACGCGCAGGCGGGCGAGCAACTCCTCGGTGTCGACGTGCTTCTCCATCAGACTCAGCGCCGTCTCGACCTTGCGGCCCGAACCGGAGTAGACGCGGCCCTGGGTGTCCGCGGCGAGGCGCGCGGTGTCGTAGGTGCCGTGTTCGGTGCAGACGATGGGCAGCGTCGACCGCATGCCGTGGACCAGCCGATCCATGGCCTCGTTCGGCCGGAGCCCGCCGTTCCAGATCATCCCCGCCAGCGCGGGGAAGCCCTCGGCCGCGTGCGCGCCCATGATCGCCAGCACCGCATCCGTGCGGTCGGCCGGGACGATCACCACCATGCCGTCGACGAGACGCTCGAGAATCCGGTCGCCGGTCATTCCTCCGACCATCACCGCCATGACCTCGCGCTCCAGCAGCGCGGGATCGCCCGAGTACAGCGAGCCGCCCACCGCCTCCATGAGCTCACCCATCGTGGGCGCCGTGAGGAAGGGCAGGTTCGGAAGAGTCCAGGCGGGCACGTCGAGAGAGTCGAGCTCGGACTGGATCGCCTCGAGATCGTCGACATCGCACCGATTGGCGACCACGCCGATCGGGTGGGCATGGTCGGCTCGGAGCTGATCGAGCGTGAGGCGGGCGTTGGTGGCGATCTCCTCCGGCTCGCGACCCGAAGCGCGAAGGACCAGCAGGACGGGGGCGCCGAGATTCACCGCGAGGGTCGCGTTGAAATCGAACTCGGCAGGACTGGGCACTCCCGTGTAGTCGGTTCCGAGGATCACCACGACGTCACATTCGCGGGCCACCACCTGATACCGGTCGACGACCTCGGTGAGCGCCGCGTCGCGGTCCTCGTGGACGCGCGCGTTGGTGACGCCGATGCAGTCCTCGTAGTCGAGATCGACGGTGGTGTGCTGGAGCAGCATCTCGAGAATCCGGTCCCGGGTCGGCTCCTCACCGTTGGCGCGGGGCGCGACGGTGACCGGGCGGAAGACACCGACGCGCTGCACGGTGCCGGCGAGGATGCGCAGCAGCCCCAGCGCGACGGTGGACTTACCGGTGTCACCCTCGGGAGCGGCGACGAACACCGCCGACGACGAGAGCGGCGCCGCGCTCGACTGGGCGGGGATCATGAGTGCCGCGGCGTCCTGGTCGGGCGCGTCGGCGTCGGTCGATGCGGTCGGGCGGGAATCGGACTTGCTGGATTCGGGCACGAGGGCATTGTGTCAGCGCTCGCGAACTCCCACACCTTGTACCGCTCGGACTACCACACAAGCACACCCGACGAACGGGGAATCACCAGGTGTGACCGCCGCGGAGACGCGGATCAGGCGGCGGTGAGTCGATCGGTGCCGGGTGGCAGCCAGGTACAGCGGCCGGGACTGTCCGGGTTCGCGATGGTTTTCCAACTGGACGGACCACCGCCGACGAACCCGTGGTGGACATGACATCCGAGTGCACCGTTGGCGATGGTCGTCGGCCCACCTCTGGACCATTCGAGCACGTGGTGGAACTGGCTTCGCCTCGCCGGGACCGTGCAACCCGGGAAGGTGCACCCCCCGTGGGCGGCGTAGAGGACCAACCTCTGGATGGCCGAGGCCAGCCTGCGCCCGGGGTGGGCGTCCACGTCGATGCGATGCAGCTCCTCGCGGCCGTCACGCAGCACGGAGACGAACCACGGCATGCCGCCGGCCATCGAGACGGCCTGGCGCACGCTGAGCTGGGTGCCGGAGTCGGTGCGGACGAGCGCGTGGGGATCCTCGAGTTGCTCGGGCGTCAGCCGGATCACAATCGTCGCGATGCCCTTGGGCCGGGCCGGGTCGACGGTCGAGCCCAGGGCCCACTGATGCACAAGCGCGTCGTGGGCACGCTGCTCGGGAGCCCGTTCGTCCGAGCCCGGCTCGCAGCCCACCGCCCCGCCGGACCCGCCGAAGTCGCACAGCGCCCGCTCCACCAGGGCCCGGCCCCGCGGGGTGAGGGTCATGGTCAGCATGCTGGTGCCGTCCGACCGCACCGCACCCAGCCGCGCCGAGCGCTGACGCTCCTGGTGCTTCTCGCGGTCCTTTCCGCGATCGGGGCACAGCTCCGCGAGCCGGCGGGCGGCCTCGGCCCGTAGATCAGCAGGCGCAGCGGTGCGCGCGAAGTGCGTGAGCTCCTCGGCGAACCTGGTCTTGGCCGCGCCGCCCATCTTCCCGGGCAGCCCGGCGACCGCCTTGGCGATGATCCGTTCGTGCTCGCACGAGATCACTCCACGCGCGGCCGCCCGTCCGGCCGGCGTGGCCTGCCGACCTCCGGCCTCGATCCGGCCGTGCACCGTCCCCCGAGCGAGCCCCAGCTTCGCGGCGAGCAGCGCGGCCATTCCGCCCGGGCTGCGCCCCTTCTGCTGGTGCAACCCGGCCAACTCGGCCGTGGCCCGCGACCCCGCCGACTCGAGCCGCCTGGCCACGATCTCGGTCCGCGTCACCGCATCCGCCAACTGGTCGGCGTCGTAGCCCGCCCAGTCCACGGCACACAGCGTCTCGATGGAGGCCTCCAGGAACGCGAGTACGTCGTCCAACGGGGCCATGACGGCGCCCGGCCCGCTGGTGTCCCGCACTCCCTGTGTCATGCCCCACAACCTAGAACACACGTACGACACGACCTCATCGCCAGCGCGATCAGTGCAGGTCAGATGATGAAGTCGTTGTCGTCGTCGCCCCGGTCTTCACGCCCGACTACGCCCAGCTCCTCCCGCCGGCGCCGCACGTCCACGAACATCGCCGAGGCCCGCTCCGTCACCAGATTCCGTTCCACCTCCGCGAACCGCGGCATCCGCGCGTCGACCGCCGCGAGGTCCCGCCGCCCCAGGTCTCGCATCATCTGCTGGTAGAGCATCTCGAACTCGGCGAAATCGCTGACCCGCTCGGTCGCGAGCCGGCCGATGTGCGCATGCTCGCGCCCCTGGTCGCCGGCCGTCTTCACGATGCAGCGGACGGCGCTCAGCGCGATGCGGGCGTCCGCGGCGTCCGGCTCATCGTCATCGGTCAGCGGCCCGAGCGCGGTGGACAGCGCCTCGACGCAGTCGGCGATGGCCGTCAGGTCCTCCAGGAACGAGTCCAGCACGTCCCGGCCCGCCAGGAGCGCCGGTGCGTACAGCGCCGCTCTACGCCGGTCGGTGGCCCTACTGATCCTCTGGGCGATGGCCAGGACGTCCCGCCCGACGTCCTCGATCACCTCCTCGAGGTTCTGGGCCTCAGCGAGAAGCTCGCGCGCCAGCCCCGGCGCCTCGCCCGGGCCGGGATGCCCGTAGGTCGTGTGCAGGTTGTGCCCGGGGGAGGTACGGCCGAGGCCATCAAGCCGATCGGGTCGATCGGAGCGATCGGAGCGATCGGAGCGCTCGGCTCGATCAAAGCGATCTGGGCTATCGGGGCGATCCGGCTCGCCGGGATCAGGTTGGTCCGGAGACGTCATGGAGTACCCCCTTCGACAGCCGTCGCAGCAGGTGGCACGACGGGGCCGGCGACACAGCGCCGACAGCGGTGCGGGCGACGAGGTGTCGACGCCCAGCATGACATGCCGGAACCGCCTGAGGTCACAGCGATCCGAACGCCCACAACCTACGCCGCGGGTACGACACCACCTCGCCGCCGCGGGGAGAACCGCAGTTCAGTGCGGGTGTGCGCGAAGCCAGCACCTAGTCGACGACGACCACGCCCACCCCGAAATCGCCCGCGGGGTCGGTCCAGACACTCGGGCGACCGAACCCGAGCCCGGAGAGTTCCTCGACCAGACCTCTCGCCCCGAACTTCCGTGCGATCTCGGTGCGGATGCCCTCCCCGGCCGCCAATGTCCGCGCGAGCCCGAGACCGGGGAACTCGATCCGCACGTCGCGGACGGCCCGCAGCCACATTTCGATCCGGCTCTCGCGCTCGTTCCACACGGCCTCGTGGCGGAAGTCGCGGGGATCGAGCCCCTCGCAGGGCACGGTCGCGGCGATCACGTCGAGCATGTTGAGGTTGAACTCGGCGGTGAGGCCGTCGGCGTCGTCATACGCGTCGACCAATCTCTCCGGCTTCTTGACCAGGTCGAAGCCCACCGCAAACCGATCGCCCGGATCCATGACGCCGCGCAGCATGGCGAAGAACTCGGCGCGCTGGGCCTCGGTGAAGTTGCCGACGGTCCCGCCGAGGAACAGCACCAGCCTTCCGCCCGGCTCCCCCGGCAACGGACCGTCGAGCGCGAGGAAGTCCCCGGCCACCGGCTCGATCCGCAGACCCGGATAGTCGGCGGCGAGCGACCGCGCCGATTCCTCGAGCATCTCCGTACTGATGTCCACGGGCACGTACGTCGCGCCGCCCTCCCGGCCCGCCAGCACGTCCAGCAGCACACGCGTCTTCTCGCACGTGCCGGCCCCCAACTCCACGAGCGTGGTGGTGTCGCCGACGATCTCGGCCGCCCGCGCGCGCAGGATCTCCGCCTCCGCCCGCGTGGGGTAGTACTCCTCCAGCCGGGTGATCCGGTCGAAGAGCACGCTGCCCTTCTCGTCGTAGAACCAGCGCGGCGACACGGTCGGCGGATCGTCGAAGAACCCCGCGAGCAGGTCAGCCTCCAGGGCCGCGGTGTCCGCGGGGTCGGCGACGGGCTTCGTCGTCGTCATCCTCGTGGTCTCCTCCCGCGCCCGCGTCACCGCGCGAGCCTCAGGCCGGCCGCCGCCCAGCGCGACGCGGCGGGGAAGAAGTTGCGGTAGGTGTGACGCGTGTGGCCGGCCGGGGTCAGCGCACTCCCACCGCGCAGGACGTGCTGGTCGGACATGAACTTGCCGTTGTACTCGCCGGCCGCGCCTTGCTCGGTGACGAAGCCGGGATAGGGCAGGTAGGCGCTGGACGTCCACTCCCACACGCCGCCGATCGTGCGCTCGGTCACGGATCGCGGGTGGCAGCGCGCCGGGTCGAGCTCGTCGCGCACCTCCCAGCCGACGGTGGCGGTCTCCCATTCGAACTCGGTGGGCAGCCGCGCCCCGGCCCAGCGCGCGTAGGCGTCTGCCTCGTAGAAGGACACGTGGAGCACGGGCTCGGCGTCGACGACCGGCCGCCGCCCGTTGAGGGTGAAGGTGGTCCACTCGGCGTCGACCTGGCCGGCGGCTCCGGGTGGCCGGTCCGACCCGTCCTCGGCCTCGCGCCGCCAGTAGCCGGGCGCGTCCCAGTCCTCGGCCTGCACGGTGGCCCAGCCGTCAGAGAGCCACAGTTCGGGGCGGGAGTACCCGCCGTCGGCCATGAACTGCTTCCACTCGCCGACGGTGACCTGCCTGGTGGCCACCTCGCCGCCGGGGATCCACACCCGGTGACGGGGCCGTTCGTTGTCGTAGGAGAAGCCACCGGGAGCGGCGGCGCTGGTGGGATGGGTGCCGCCGGTGGGATGGGTGGCGACGCGGGTGGTGCCATCGCCCTCGGCGCCGATCTGGACAACGCCCTCGACGACGACGAGCCAGTCAGTCTCCCCCGGCGTCGCGGCCGAGGGGTCAACGTCCCGGGCCACATAGACTGGATCGGTCGGGTTGTGGGAGAACAGGTGCTTGATGTCCATGAGCAACAGCTCCTGATGCTGCTGCTCGTGGTGGCACCCCAGTTCGAGAAGTTCGAGCCCGCGCTCGTCGATGCGACCGGCCTCGAGTGCGCTGACCACAGCCTCGTCGATGCGCGCCCGGAAGCCGCCGATCTCGGCCACCGACGGGCGGGTGATGAGCCCGCGCTCGGGCCGGGGCTGCCGCGGGCCGACGGCCTCGTAGTACGAGTTGAACAGGAACCGGAAGATCGGTTCGGGCGACTCGTAGCCGGGCACGCGGCCGAGCACGAACTCCTCGAAGAACCAGGTGGTGTGGGCGCGGTGCCAGGCGGCGGGGCTGGCCGCGGTCATGGAT
>NZ_JBSHMJ010000007.1:64940-73217 GCF_053645265.1 Dietzia sp. NPDC055343
ACCGCGTCGGCACCCTCCTTCACGATCGCGGACATCTCGGCGGTGGTGATGGGCACGGCCTGCAGCCGGGTGAGGAGCGGCCCGGTACCGTCGGCGCCGCCGGACTCGTCCACCACCTCGAGGTCTGGCCATAGGAACGGCGGGGACAGGACGAGGTGCTCGCAGCGGCGCCCGGAGTCGACGAGTCCCACGGCATTGGGGATCACCGCGCCGGGGGCGACGTGGATGGAGCCGGTGGCCACAGCGAGCGCGCAGGCGTCGAGCACGTCGGCCATGGCGCGGTGCTCGGTGCGACCGACGGTGACGAACTCACTACGGATCTGTCGCCCCTCGGGCGTGGTGACGTTGGTGGGGAGCTCGCGCGCACCGATGGTGGCGTAGGTGGAGAAACCGGGGGCCGGCATGTCGTCGACGACGACGATGTCGCAGTGCCACTCGGTGGTGTTCCCCTCTTCATCCGGCTCGGTCTCGTGCGGATAGCGCAGGACGCGGACGGAGGCCTTGCCGCCGAGGATGCCCTCGAGGCCGGCGAGGTCGGCCGAGACCGGGCCGGGTCGTTCGTTCTCTTCGCTCATGCCAGGTTCCTCAATCGCGGTTCGAGATCGGTCTTGAACAGGTTCAGGAAGCGTTTCTGGTCGTGGCCGGGGGCGTGGAAGACCAGGTGGTTCAGACCGGCGTCGACGTACTGCTTGACCTGCTCGACCGCGTCATCCGGGTCGGAGGCGACGATCCAGCGCTTGGCGACCTGCTCGATGGGCAACTCATCAGCCAGGCGCTCCATCTCCCGCGGCGAGTCCACCGAGTGCTTCTGCTCCGGCGTCAGCGACAACGGCGCCCAGAACCGACAGTTCTCCAACGCCGCGGCCGGGTCGGGGTCGTAGGAGATCTTGATCTCGATCATCCGATCAATCGCCGCCGAATCACGCTCATTGATCCCGGCGCCCTCCTCCACGGCCGGCAGCAACTTGTCGGTGTACAACTCCATCCCCTTACCGGAGGTGCAGATGAACCCGTCCCCCACGCGGCCGGCGTACTTGGCCACCACCGGACCACCCGCCGCGACGTACACCGGCACCCCGCCCTCCGGCACGTCGTAGAGAAAGGCGTCCTTGGTCGAGTAGAAGTCACCCTCGAAGCTGGTGGTCTCACCCGTCCACAACTCACGCATGAGCCGGACCGACTCACGCAGACGCGCGAAACGCTCCTTGAACGCCGGCCACTCACCCCGATGACCGGTGGCGATCTCGTTCAGGGCCTCACCAGTTCCCACACCCAGGAAGACGCGGCCGGGGTACAGGCACGCCATCGTGGCGAACGCCTGCGCCAGCACCGCCGGGTTGTAGCGGAACGTCGGCGTGAGCACCGACGTGCCCAACTGCAGGCGCTCGGTACGCTCACCGACCGCGGTCAACCACGACAACGAAAACGGCGCATGACCACCATCGTGACGCCAGGGCTGAAAATGATCCGACACCGTCGCCGAATCCATCCCCGCCCGCTCAGCCAGAACCGCGAACTCCACCAGATCACGCGGACCGAACTGCTCAGCCGAGGCCTTATAACCGAGCTTCAGGGGCGGGGTGGTGGGCATCGATGGCTCCTTCGGGGGGTATGCGTGAGCGGCGGTGCCGCCGGCTCTCGCGGGCACTGTGGCGAGTATGCCAGCGGCGTCCGACACCGCGGGAAATCTTGGAGTGGCCTCCCCTCACGTGCGGTGACCATGGCCGACATGTGTCGAACCCGGGAGCTGGGTGGCGAACTGCCCGCACTGAAGGCGTGAACACGACCGCGGTGGGAGACGAGGACGGCTGGCGATGGGCCGCCATCAACCAGAAGACCGGAACAGTTGTCTATATCCGCTGACCCGGCCAAGCGATCCACACGACACGCCGCGCCGCCCCGTGAGATGCCCCACTCGCCGGGGTGATATGTAACAAAATGAGCACGGAGCGCAATACCCTAAGTGAATCGGACGCCACTGAGGCCGGGGATCCCCTCCCCTGACCGGCGCCCAGCAACACCAGCACAACAGCACCACTGCACGCTTCGGAGGCACCATGCGTATCCGACACGCGGCCAGCACCCTGGTCGCCCTCGGCGCCGCCTCCGCCTGTGCGCTCGGCGCCTCGATGATCGCCCAGGACCACGAGGCCGAGCTGCGGGACTCCGAACTCCGCGCCTCCGCCTGGTCCGTCCAGGCCTCCACCGACTTCGGCACCACCTGGACCGCGCCCATCTCGTCCGCCGGCGGTCACTTCCCGGTTCGCGTCGACACCGCGGCGCTGCGCAACCGCTCGGCCTACCAGCCGCTCACCCTGCGCACGAGCGTCGACTCCAAGTCCGACGCGCTCGTCGAGATCGGCTCCGGCGCTCTGGTCGACGGCAATCCGGACACCGCCGCCCACGTCCGCATCCGCGCGGTGTCCTCGACCAGCGGCGCCTGCGCCGAGCCCACCTTCACCCCTGGTCGGCCCGGCGTGGTCTCCGGCCTCCTGGCCGGCGACCCGACCGAAGCCGTTCCCGTCGACGCCCCCACCGCGGACGTGCCGCTGGTGCTGCCGGCGGCCACCCGCACCACACCCGGCGCGCCGGTAACCGTGTGCCTCGAGTTGAGTCTGAACGCCGACGCGCCGGTGACCGACTCGTTGCTGACGCTGGCCTGGCCCATCGACATCACCCGCGGCGACGCCGACTCGTAGGACTCAACGCAGGCCCGACGGGCCAGCAGCTCAGCCCAGCCCGCGCGCCAGGTCGTCGATCAGATCGCCCGCGTGCTCGAGGCCCACCGAGAGTCGGATCACGTTCTGGCCGATGCCCACCGCGGCGCGGGCCTCCGGCTCCATCGACGCATGGGTCGTGGTGGCCGGGTGCGTCACCAGCGTCTTGGCATCGCCCAGATTGTTGGAGATGTCGATCACGCGCAGAGCGTTGAGCAGGTCGAAGCAGCGCCGCTTGCCGCCGTCCTCGTCGTCGTCGTACTTCAGCCCGAACGTCACCACTGACCCGCCGCCCGACATCTGGGCCCTGGCCAGCTCGTGCTGGGGGTGCGACTCGAGCATCGAGTACGTCACGAAGTCCACCGCGTCATGTGCCTCGAGGAACCGCGCCACCTCCACCGCGTTGGCCGACATGCGCTCCACGCGCAGCCCCATGGTTTCCAGGCCCTTGAGCAGTACCCAGGCGTTGAAGGCGTTCATCCCGAACCCGGCATGGCGCATGAGGTGCTTGACCGGCCCGGACACGAACTCCTCGGTGCCCAGCACCGCACCGCCGAGCACGCGGCCCTGCCCGTCGATGTGCTTGGTGGTGGAGTAGACCACCACGTCGGCGCCCAGCTCGAGCGGCTTCTGGTGCAGGGCGGTGGCAAAGACGTTGTCCACCACGACCTTCGCGCCGGCCGCATGCGCGAGCTCGCACACCGCGCGCACGTCCACCAGCTCCTGCATCGGGTTGGAGGGGGTCTCGAAGAACACGGCGTCGGTCGGCTCGCTGAGGGCCTCGCGCCATTGGTCGAGGTCGGCACCGTCCACGAACACGGTCTCCACGCCCCAGCGCGGCAGGATGTCGTCGCAGATCACGAAACACGAGCCGAACAGCGCCCGCGACGCCACCAGGCGCGAACCCTTACCGCACAGCGCGGCCAGCGCCACGAACACCGCGGACATGCCCGACGACGTCGCGAAGCAGTCCTCGGCGCCCTCGATCTGGCGCAGCCGCTCCTCGAACATGGCGACGGTCGGGTTACCGTAGCGCGAATACACGAACCGTTCAGTCGTACCGTTGAACGACGCCTCCGCGGCCTCGGCCGAGTCGTAGACGTAGCCCGAGTTGAGGAACATCGGCTCCGTGGTCTCCTCGAAGCCGGTACGCATCTGACCGGCCCGCACGCCCAGGGTGTCGGGGTGGAGTCCGTCGGGGAGCTCGTTGTTCTTCATTCGCTGCTATCTCTCAGTGTTGTCGTAGTGGGTGATGTCGTCGTCGTACCTCTTGGGCCCGCGACGGCCGGTCAGGACTGGCGCCAGGCCAGGCCCGCGACCTTCCATCCGTTCACGGTCCCGCGGTGCCCCTGTGCGTCCGGGCCGCCCTCGAAGCCCTCGGCCACGTTGTAGGCGCTGGTGTATCCGGCGGCGGTTGCCACGGCCGCGGCGGCGGCCGACCGGCCCCCGCTGCGGCACAGGAACAGCACCGGCGCCTCGGGCGACAAACCGGCCTCGGCCAGTTGCTCGACGAACCGCGCATTGGGCTGCCCGGCGGAGGTCATCCACTCGATCCCCACCGCGCGCTTGCCCAGCTCGGACAGGTCGGCGGCGCCCACCCACTGCCATTCGGCACTGGTGCGGACGTCGACGAGCGTGGCGTCCGGATCCGAGGCGAGCAGCTCCCAGGCCTGGCTGGGGGCGAGATCTCCGGCGTAGTCGCTCATAGGAGGCCATTATGCTCCTCCGACCATGGACCGCTCGGGGCGAGGTCTCCGTGGCCACCGCGCCGGGGCCGCTGCCTCCAACGGCTCCCTATCCGACACCTGTCAGATCGCAGGATCCGCATCCAGCCGGACGCCCGACCTGACCGCCTGATGCGTGAGAGCATCGGACTATGACGTGGCCCTCATCTTCTCCTCTCCGTATCGCCGTGGTCGGTTCCGGACCGGCCGGGGTGTTCGCCTGCGACGCCCTGCTGACCTGGGCGGATAAGCACGATCGCGAGATCGTCGTGGACCTGTTCGACTCGCTGCCCGTGCCGTTCGGGCTGCTGCGCCACGGGGTCGCCCCCGACCACCCGAGGATCAAGGGAATCGCCAACAACCTCTGGAAGATCGGGCAGGATCCGCGCATCCGCTTCCTCGGCAATGTGCATTTCGGCACCGACATCACCGTCGAGGACCTACGCCGCCACCACCACGCCGCGATCTTCGCGACCGGCGCACTGGCGGATCGCACGATGGGGATCCCCGGCGAGGACCTGGCCGGCTCGTACGGTGCCGCCGAGTTCGTTACCTGGTACGACGGTCATCCCGACGCGCATCCGGAATGGGATCTGTCCGCCGAGCGCGCGGCCGTCGTGGGGGTGGGCAACGTGGCGCTAGACATCGCGCGGATGCTGGTGCGCACGCCGGAACAACTCGAGGCCACCGACATCCCCGAGCATGTCCGCACCGGCTTCGGCACCACCGCCGCACGCACCGTGTCGGTGATCGGCCGACGCGGCCCCGCCTGGGCCAAGTTCACCACCCTCGAGCTGCGGGAGATGGAGAAGGTGGAGGGGGTCGCCGTGGTGGTTGAACCGTCCGACCTTGATGACGACGACGAGGTGGCCCGCGAGCATCGGGAGTCCGATCGCCGGGCGGGTCAGATCTACGCCGTTCTGGAGAAGTGGGCCACCGCGCAGATCGAGGCCGGTCACGCCGACGCCGACGAGGCCGAAGCCGCCGCGGTAGCCCGCGGGCAGAAGGTCGTTCGATTCCGCTTCAACCGCTCCCCGGTGGAGATCCTCGGCGCCGACGGCCGGGTGACCGGTCTACGCCTGGAACGCACCGAGGCGGACGGGGCCGGCCTTCGGATGACCGGCGAGACCGAGGAGCTGCTCGTCGACGCGGTCTACAGTGCCGTCGGCTACCGGTCCGCAGCGCTCGAGGGAATCCCGTTCGACGACGCCACCGCCACCATCCCCAACGCCGCGGGGCGGGTGCTCGACGGACCCGGCGGGCAGCCGATCCCCGGACTGTTCACCGCCGGTTGGATCAAGCGCGGCCCCTCCGGGGTGATCGGCACCAACCGTTCCTGCGCCTCGGAATCGGTGACCGAGCTCCTCAGCGACCTCGACGCCGGGCTGTTGCCTGACCCCGAGTCGCCCGACCCGCAGGCCGTACGCGATCTGCTGGACTCGCGGTGCGTGAAGGTGGTCGACGGTATCGCCTGGGCGGCTATAGATGCCGGCGAGCGGGACCTGGGCGAGACCGCGGGCCGGGAACGCACCAAACTCTCCGGCCGGGACGAGATGCTCGAGGTGGGCTTCCGCTCGCACACCGACCGCTGACTCCGTGACTGGCGCACGATCCCCGCGCCACGGGCTTCGCACCGCTGGCATGGGGGCGGTGTGCGGACGGGGCGGCTACTCGGTGTCAGCGATGAGCCTGCCCAGTTCCTCCAGCGACACCGTCCCGCGATCGAAGTACGTCGAATGGGTGGTGCCCACCGACCGAGGCCCGGCCCCGGGCTCGGTGACGTCCACGGCGAACCCGCCGAAGTCCCCGCTTCCGGGCCGCTCGCCCAGCACCCCGGTGATCGACCACCACGGCACTGCATCCCACCTGCTCGCCACGCCCGCGACCTCCCGGTCGTGTGCCCGCCGTGATGCGCCGCCCTCGTCCACCCACTGCTGCTCGATCGATTCAACAGAAGCGCCAGGGCTACCGACGTGGATCATCAGGTCGGCCGCCAGCCCTCGCGGATCCGAGGCCGCCGCCCCGAGCGTCGCTGATCCGTAGCTGTATCCCACGGCCGTGTGCGGGGCGTCGTCGCCGTCCATCGCCTCGACCGCATCCAGACCAGCGGCATACGTACGCAGGTCCTCGTCGTGCGCTCGTGCGGATGCCAGGGATCGACCCGCCTCGGCGATGGTGTCCGGCGCGTGGTAGCCCTGCCACGCCACCGACACGCACGCCGTGGTCTCCGCGTCGACCGGCGCCGCATCGACGGGCTCTGCGTTCCGAGATTTCGGCGAGCGGACCTCGTCCGCCGCCTCACACATAGCTGCCGCGCGCTCGCCGGTTCGCCCGAGTGTCTCGAGCGATGATCCCGTGCCGGGCACCAGCGTCACCACCCGGTCCGCGACATCGGGATTCTCGCTCGCCACCACCGCCCGACCATCGGCGTGCAGGGTGAGCAGATGCCGACGAGGGTCGGCGTCGAGGTACTCGGACAGCGCAGCGAGCCCCGGCCCCGCGTCCGCGAGCCCGGCGTCTGCCCCGCCGCGGTCGAGGGCGTCGAGCAGCCGTCGCAAACGAGTCCGATTGAGGGCATCACGCGCGGCCGATGACAACCCCGCCACCGACCCCAACTCCGGGTTGTCGCGGGCCAGCCGCTCGCGGTCGGCGGGCCCGAGCGAGTGCCACAGGGCGGCGATCGCACGCGGGTCGTCGCCGGTCGTCCCGGAGAGGTCAAGGCAGGGCCGGGCATCCGGGTCCGTGGCACCGGCCAGCACGTCCGCCGCCTCGCGAAGCCGCTGCACGAGGGCATGATCAGCGTCGACCACGGCCGTGTGATCGCCAGCGCCCGGACGGGCGAGCTCGTCGTCGTCCCAACTCATCACCGCCCGCGCCAACCCGGCACCTTCCACGCGCAGTACATCTGACAGGAAGAGACACGCGCCGGCGATCGTCCGCGACTCGGCGGCGGCATCGACCACACTCCCCCGCGCGCGGCGCCCCGCCCGGCCGAACCACCCGCCGTCCTCGGGGTCCGCGCCCAACCGGCGGGCGACCGTGTCCAGGTCCTCGGCCACCTCCGACACCGCGCGCCCCACGGCGGCAGAGCGCGCCTCGGCGTGGTCGATGGCCGTGACCAGCGTCTCAGCCTGCGGCGCGGGAGACACGGTTCGCCACCTCCTCGTCCGCTTCCGCCAACAGTCCGGCCCTGCGGGTCATGGCCGCGGCGATTCGTTCGGACTCCTCTGCGCTGTCCCGCGCCCGCCGCGCCAGCAGTGCCGCGCACTCCGCCAACCCGGGCCCGCAGATCAGGCCGCCCGGTACCGATGCAGCCATGCCGGACGCGGCCGCCGAGGCCTCCTCGAGTGCCCCGACCAGTTCCGCCGAGCGGGTCGCGCCGGCCTCCCCGGCCTCTCGGATCCGGACCGCCTGACCCAGGACCGCCGCCTGCTGGAACGCCAGCAACCCCGCCCCGCCCTGGTCAGGCGCCGATCCGTGGCCCGGCTCCGGCCCATGGCCCGGTCGCGATTCCTCCCCTGGGTCCGCCGCTGAATCCTGCTCCGCCATGTGCCCCGCTCCCCTCCGGCCCGCACGCCCGGGCCGCTCAGGGCATCACGCTAGGTGCGGGCAGCGGCCGAACAGCGCTACCCACGGGGTGCTGTGGATGGGGTGGACGACCATTCACAGGAGACACCGCGGGAGGACAGCTCAACCGCGCAATAGGGCACGCACACGCGCCCGATCGGCTCGCATAAAGCCGCTCAACGCCTGCTCAGAGCACATCCTGTTCGGCGTAGCGGCCACCGGCGTACATGCGGGCCAACACCGCGAACAGTCCTACGCCGAACACCGCC